>JACZTW010000276.1 GCA_022573485.1 Planctomycetota bacterium | reverse complement strand
CCGCTCGACGACCAGCATCGAGGGAGTTTTTGCCGCCGGCGACGTGGTGGATTCAGTCTATCGCCAAGCAGTGACCGCGGCGGGAATGGGCTGCAAAGCCGCCATGGACGCAGAACGCTGGCTGGCCGAGCAGGGCATCGAATAATTAGCTCAGCCCCATTGCGTTCGCCGCCGTCTGCGGCTACCTTGTTGTCGATCGAGGTTCGGGATACTATACTTGAGGTAGGGAAGATCAAACGGCAGAATCTTCGCGGAGGAGGAATTGTCTTCTCAAGCACAATGGTTTCATCTATTGCAGCCCCCGCACGGTCCGGCATCAACTGTAACGTCTTGGTGCTGAACAAGCACTATCTGCCTATTCGCATCGTCAACGTCAAGCGGGCCTTCTCGCTGCTGTGCCGCCAACTCGCTGAAGTCATCCATATCGAAGCCGGCCACTACCTGAGTTACGATTTCGAATCCTGGGTCGAGATCAGCGAACTGAGCAAGGAATTCGAGCCGCACGCCCACGACTGGATCCGGACCGTGCGATTCGACATTGCCATCCCACGCATTGTGCGCCTGCTGCTCTATGATCGAATGCCCAAGCAGCAAGTCAAGTTCAACCGCCGAAACATCTTCGCTCGCGACGGCAACCACTGCCAGTATTGCGGTAAAAAGTTCTCCAGCACCGAACTCAGCCTTGACCACGTGATCCCCCGCAGCCGCAACGGCGACAATTCCTGGGAGAACATTGTCTGCTGCTGCATGAAGTGCAACGTCCGCAAGGGCGGCAGAACACCCGCGGAGGCGGGCATGAAACTGATCGTCCAACCCGTCAAGCCCAAGATCAGCCCGGTCATCAGCATCAAGCTGAGTGACCACCGCTACCGCTCATGGAAACAGTTCCTCGACCACGCCTACTGGAACGTGGAATTGAAGTAATCGGTAGTCGGTATTCTGTAGCCGGCAACCTATGGACCGTCGTCAACCCCGTGCGCCTCCGTGGTAGGCCGGGGCAACGGTCCGTGAGCGCGCGGGATACTCTCAGCGCTGAGTTGCATTTTCTTGGGGATTATTGTGGGCGATGAGTCTCGGAGTGCCCTGTTGACAAAAGCCATATCCCGGGCAACCTTCAATTGACAAAGTACCCCCCAGCCCACCCCATGCGCTTAATAGTCCCATTTGGCGACTTGCAGGCGAGCCCCAGACGCCCTGAAAACTGAAGCCGGGGTGCCGCAACGCTAAATCACGACCTAACCAAATGACCACAAACGGGTTATAGTTCTTGTAGAATGTGCTCGATGTGGTAGAACGGGTGCCGAGGATATTGGCACGGATTTTGCACCTGTGGGAGATGCAGGCGGAACAAACCAGGTCGGCCGGTATTTGAAATTGTGCTCGAATACCGCCGCGTCGGAGCCTTCATCGCAAAGCACGGAGGAGCAGCAGAATGACACAAGACAGCGGGCTTGCATTGCCGGAACAGTTGACAGCCAAGATCGAAAAAGTCCTTGGTCTCGATTCCGCAGACTTAGAGGGCTACGATCTGGTGAAATTGATCGACGAACTATGCGACACTGCTTTGATGTTCGACAAGAACGAACGCGCCACAGCCGACGCGCCCGCGCGCAAGTAAGCTGAGGGGGGGATCCGGAATCTGAATCAACGCCCTACTGCTCGCCGACCAGGCGGTTACGATCGTCCCGGCCCAACTTGAACCGCAAACCGGCGGACCAATAGTACCCATCGAAGTCCAGATTGATCGCCCTGCTGTCATTGTCCCCCGCTGAATAACCCCCGCCGAGAACGAAGTCCACGTGCTTGCCCAGCGGCACGCGGACGCCGGCCCCGGCGGTCAACGCCCAGCCGTAGGCCGAGTCGTTCAGCCGATGTCGGAACGGGCCCGCTGCGGTGTGAACCGCGAAATCCGTGTGGAACACTTCACCGCCGATTTCGAAGGACGCATACCGGCAGAAGGGCGTATAGATGACGCCCGCACCGAGCGATTGCATGTCGCCGCGCGCGTCGCGGTCAACCGCCCCCTCTGCAATCTCGACCTGACCGTTGACGAAATCAAAACGAGCATAGGCGTCCCAGCGCTCGGCGAGATGTTTCTCCACTTGCAGTCGCGTCAGCGGAAAGGTCACGTCGCCGCGGAACAGGCCCTGCCGCCCGCTGACTCTGCGCACCACGTAACCCGCCGCCAGCGCATCAGGCCGCAGTTCTTCGAGCAGGCCGTTGCAACCCAAGAGAACCACGAGCATGGCACACGGGGCCAATGTTCGACATCCTCTCCGGCTGTCGCACAAGATTCGCATAACATAGTGTCAGCAATTTCGTGTGAGGCAGCAACTCAGTACTCAGCACTCAGCACTCAGTCCTACTATTCGCACGGGCCCCAGCGGCCGAGTTGTGGAACTGTGCGCGGCAGGCGGGCGTTGCCTACACAGGCCCCCAGCTACCGAGGAGAAGGGCCAAGTCGAATGCTCCCGTAACGCAGTCACCACTCAAATCCGTCGCGCATGTAGCGGCCGGCTCGCCCGGCGTGCAGGGCTCCGGACAAAGACCCCAGGCTCCCAGCAGAATCGCCAGATCGAAGGCGCCCACCGTGCCATCATTGCTAAAGTCCGGCGGGCACCCTTCAAGAATCTGCAGGACGTCCGTACCCAATCCGGGGATCGATCCTCCCTCTGCCAGCATCAGTTGCTTGAAGTACACGCGGCAACCCTCAGTCAAAAGGATCGCGCCCGCCGAGACCTCCAGCAAGTCGACGTATACCGTCTCATCACACGCGGTCAGACCATCCCCTTGGTTGTCGAAATCGTCGACGATCTGAACGAGTGTGTCTTCCGCCAACACCAGCGATCCAAAGGCGAAGTTCTGCGCCAATCCGCTCGGGCAGGGACCGCGTTCTCTCCCGGCCGCCTCAATGGTGTGCAGCGGACCATTCAAAAGTATGCCGCCGGCGCTCCAATCGAAGATATCCGCAGCCGTACTTTGGTTGTCGAAGTCTCCGCCGAGGAGCAGCGATTGGCTGGAATCGTAATCGATGCTGGCGGAGCCCTCAATCTTGAAGTCACCGCCGACTTGGGTGGTGCTGTCGTCTCCGGCCTTGAAATCCGGCGGCGTGCAGTCACCTTTGCCACCATCTTCACTCCCCTGGAGTATGATGCTCCCGTCCGTGCCCAGTTGCATCGAGCCCTCAAGCCTGAGCGATCCGCCGCATTTGACGATGACATCTCCGGCCGTGAGATCCCCGGAACCAGGACCTTCGAACCCAAAGATCGATTTGTACACGCCGCCGGCTCCGATGGTCACGGTCCCCGCAGCGTCAATCACGCGCCCACCGCCAATGTTTAGCGTGCCCTCGATCAACAGATTGCCGTCGAACACGCCGTTGGGATCAAAGATCGTGAGATCCCCCTGGTCCCCCGCCTGCGTCACATCCAGCGAGGCGGCATTGATCAAGCGCAACGACGGAATCTCCACGGTCACATCCGCAAATAGGGTCAAGTCGGCGCCATCCAGTGTGACGCTGACGTCAGCCACACCGTCTGGGTTCTTGGGATCGTTGTCGGGATAATCACCGCCCAAACCCCAGATATCGCCGCTCCAGTCGCCGGTCCCCGTAGCCTCGACGCACTCATCGGGGACGCCGTCTTCGTTGCCATCCGCACTGACCTGGCCATCCCCGTCGGGATCCAGCGGATCCACGTCGCAACCGTCGAGCGTGCCGTTGACGTTGCAGTCATCGCAGGACGGCGTATCAGGTGGGCAGTTCGCGAGGTCGCACGAGTCGATGACGCCGTTGCCGTCACAGTCCGAGGCGCACCCTTCCGTGCATCGCCCGCCGGAACTCTTCGGCAATTGGCATTCATCCGGCACACCGTCACCGTCACAATCGCCGCTGGTCATCTCATCGATGTCCTGGCAGTCCGGAACGCCGTTGTTGTTGCAGTCCAGCGGCGTGCCGCCGCAGCTACCGGTTGTGCATTGATCGTTCTCCGTGCAGGCGTCGCCGTCGCTGCACGGCGCCCCGTCCGCCACGGGTGTGAACGTGTTGCAGTTGCCTTCCGCGCCGTTGGGATCGCAGGAGGCAGTATTGCATTGGTTGCCGGCCCCGGAGCAGTCCACCGCCGTGCCGCCGCAATTGCCGGCTGTACATTGGTCATTCGCCGTGCAGGCGTCGCCGTCGCTGCACGGCGCCCCGTCCGCCACCGCCGTGCCGCCGCAGCTACCGGCGGTACATTGATCATTCTCCGTGCAGGCGTCGCCATCGTCACATCCACTGCCGTCCGGCACGGGCGTGAGGATGTCGCAGTTGCCTTGCCCACCGTTGGGGTCGCACGAGGCAGTGTTGCATTGATCGCCTTCGCCCGAGCAGTCGACCGGCGTGCCGCCGACACACTCGCCGTCGGCGTCGCAGGTGCTGCCTTCGGAGCAGGCATCGCCGTCATCGCAGGAATCACCTTCCTGGCAGCCTTCGGCCACACACTCGCCGTTCACGCAAACTTCACCGGGCTCGCACGGAAGCGGGTCGCCGCCGCAACTCCCTGCCGTACATTGGTCGGGGTTGGTGCAGGCGTCGCCATCGTCACACCCACTGCCGTCCGGCACGGGCGTGAGGATGTCGCAGTTGCCTTCGGCGCCGCCGGGATCGCAGGAGGCAGTATTGCATTGGTCACCGGCCCCGGAGCAGTCCACCGCCGTGCCGCCGCAGTTTCCGGCCGTGCATTGATCGTTCTCCGTGCAAGCGTCACCGTCGCTGCACAGCGTCCCGTCCGCCACCGGCGTGAGGATGTCGCAGTTGCCCTCCACACCGCCGGGATCGCAAGAGGCAGTATTGCATTGGTCACCGGCCCCGGAGCAGTCCACCGCCGTATGCACGCACCCGCCATCATCGCATGTATCGCCCGTGCAGGCGTCGCCGTCGTCGCACTCGTCGTCGGACTGACATCCGCAGTCGCTGGTACCATTGACGATCTGGA
>JACZTW010000024.1 GCA_022573485.1 Planctomycetota bacterium | reverse complement strand
GATCCCGATGTACATCGGGACGTCTCTGAAATACACTCACGCAAGTCGTTGTTTCGCCCTTTCAGGGCATGGTGTCTGTAATGTCGTTTACCCAGGGCGGCGACTTGCGAATCAGGCGCGGACGGCGTCGAGGATGCCGGCGTCGGCGCCCACGTCGGCGCCTACCGCCTGACCAGCCTGATCGCCCGCGGCGGAATGGGCGCCGTCTATCGCGCCGCCCGCGCGGACGATCACTACGACAAGGAAGTCGCGATCAAGATCCTCGCGGCGAGCATCCGCTCGCCCCAAAGTTCGGCGCGCTTCCACCGCGAGCGGCAGATTCTCGCGAAGCTCGAACATCCCAACATCACTCGACTGATCGACGGCGGGACCACCGCCGACGGGCGACCCTACATCGTCATGGAATACGTGCACGGTGAGCCGATCACGCGTCACGCCCGGCAGCACGGCTTGAGCACACGCGAGCGCTTGAGACTGTTCACCCGAGTGTGTGAGGCGGTGCAGTTTGCGCATCGAAACCTGATCGTGCATCGCGATTTGAAACCGGCCAATATCCTGGTGACCGAAAGCGGCGATGTGAAGCTGCTCGACTTCGGGATTTCCAAATTACTGGAGAGCGACTCGGCCGAACTCGCCGCAGCCACCACGGTCACGGTCGCCGTGCCGATGACCATCCGTTATTGCAGTCCGGAACAAATCTCGGGCGGATTGATCACCACGGCTACCGACACGTACTCACTTGGCATATTGCTGTACGAATTGCTGACGGACCAGCTTCCCTATGAGCCGGGGGTGAGCTTGAAGGGCGCGGCGGCAGCCATCTGCGACACGATGCCCCGACCGCCGTCGTCGCTCCGGCCGGAGTTGAACCGCGAGATCGACGCGATTGTGCTGCACGCACTGGAGAAGGAGCCGGCCCGACGATATCTCACGGTCGAGGCCCTTGCGGATGACATCGGGCGTTATCTTGACGGACAGGCCGTACTTGCGCACAGCCCGACCCGGTGGTACTTCCTGCGCAAGGCGGCGTGGCGGCATCGCTGGCCGATTATACTCACCGCGACCGTGCTGGTGCTGGTGTTCGGCTTCGCACTGGCGGCTACAAGCCTGGCCTTGCGGCTGGCCAGCGAGAAGGACGCTGCGATCGCAGCCGGACAACGCGAGACTCACGCTCGAAGGAACGCCGAGCAAATCAACACCTTCCTCGCCGAGACATTGATCTCGGCCGATCCCTTGCTTGGCGGCAGACCCGACCTCAGCGTGCTCGAACTGCTCGAAGACGCCAAGCTCCGGCTGCAAAGCGATTTCGCCGGCGACGCAGAGGCCGAAGCTGCGCTGCACCTCACGCTGGGACGGGCCTACGTCAATCTGTGGATGCTCAGCGACGCGAAACCGCACCTCACGCGAGCCATCGCCGGAGATCGCCGGACCGATGAGCACACTCAAGGCCTGGCCGACGCACTCGAATCGATGGCGGATCTCAACATGCTGGAGTTGAATTACGCGGCTGCCGAAGCGGGCTACCGGGAGTGTCTCGAAATCCGGCGAATGCGGTCCGGCGAGACGGATGACACGGTCGCCGCGGCATGCTTGAACCTCGCCAGGGCTCTGTATTCCGACAATCGCACCGCCGAGGCGGAGCAGTTCGTGCGTGAAGCTCTCTCAATCCTGCGCGAGGCACATGGCGAGACTCATGAGAAGATTGCCGATGCGCTGGACGAATTGGCCAAGCTGTACGCCAATCGTAATGAACCGGGTGAGGCGGAGTCTCTGCACGCCCGGGCCATGCAGATTCGGCGAGCGCTCTTTGGCGAGCGCCACGAGGTCGTTGCGGCCGGCCTGGAGGCCGGCGCTGAGTTGCACGACTGGATGGGAAACCACGCCACCGCGATGCAGCTCTATGACACGTCGCTGGAGATGCGCGATTCTTTGCTCGGGCCGAGACATCCTTCTTCAATCGAACTCCGACTTCACGCGGGCTTTATGGCGCGCAAGCTGGCGGACTTCGAAAAGGCCGACCGCCTCATGGCCGAAGCCGTCGATATTGCGCGCACGTCGCTGCCGCAGTGGCACCGCACGCTCCGTTACGCGCGAAGCGTCTACGGCTTGTTCCTCAACGGGCGAGGTCGCTACGAGAAAGCCGAACCGCTCCTGCTGGCGGCGTACGAGGGCAGCGTTCGACTGTGGGGCGCGGAGCACGTGTTATCGGACCATCTGCGCCGCCACCTTGGCGCCATGTACGACGCCTGGGGCCGGCCGGAGTCGGCCGCCAAATACACCCCGACGGGCGACTCACTGTCGGTGCGCCAAGGCCGCTGCACCGCTTGCGGATTCGGCTTCGGCGCGATCGACGACCCGTAGGGTGGAAGGGAACGGGGGAAAGAGAAAAGAGAAAAGAGAAAAGGGAACAGGGAACAGGGAACAGGGAACAGGGAAGAGGGAAGAGGGAAGGCGCGACTCGTCCGCCGGCGGATCAATTCTCGCTGTTCGCTATTCAATACCCCCCGAGCAGTCAGCCTTCACAACTTGCTTAGCATTCAGCATTCAGCACTCAGCACTCAGCACTCAGTCCTCAGTCCTTTCATAGGCACGGGCCCCAGGCGCCGAGCAGGACGGCCAGATCGAACGCCTCGATGAAACCGTTTTCGTCAGCATCGAGGCAAGCGCTGTCGGGCGTCACCGGGCCCCACGCGCCCAGCAGAATCGCCAGGTCAAAGGCTTCCGTATCACCGCTGCCGTCGCTGTCGGTCGGGCAGTCGCCGCAACCTTCACACTCGTCAGGGATGCCGTTGCCGTTCTCATCCTCGCTGATCCCTGAGGAAATGGCGCAGAGGTCACCGACTCCGTCGCCGTCGCAGTCCGACTGCTCGGGGTTGTAGTCCGCGGGGCAGTTGTCGCACTCGTCGCCCACTCCGTCCGGCAGCCCGCCGGAGATCTGGACATCGTCGATCAATACCTCGGTCGTGCGGAGACCGCCGCCCGGTCCTTCGGCATAGTCGGCATACGATCGCAATCGAATGCGGACCGGGCCTGTGAGCTCCTCGCCGTTGTACTTGTCAGCGTAGTCGTCGGCAAAGTTGGCCGCAAAGCCCAGCCCCACACCCGGGTCAACCTGGATCTGGGAGTCCGAACCCACGTCGCCCGTGGAGGAGAAGGTGTATGAGTAGTACTTGTCCTCATCCAGGGCATTGAGCACCGTAATCTGGAAGAACGACAGCCCGTTGGCTCCGGTCCCTTGAATCTGCTCGAACTGAATCAGACAGGCCAATACCGAAGCCGAGGCTACCGTGGTGTCGATGGCGGCAATGACGGCCCAGGGCGATTGCGACACATCCGAGTGCGCATACAGACGGGCACTAAAGGGGCTGAACAGCACATTCTCGACGATCGTGGAGGACCACTCACCCGGTGCATTGTTGCCGGCCTGCTCGCCGCTGGTCGAATCGGTGAAACTCCAGTTGTCAAACGTGGCACTCTCGAAGTTATCCAGGAAGAACGGCGCATCCGTATCGAGTTGGTCGGCGTTGGCGTCCTGTGGGCAGTTGTCCACGCTGTCACCGACGCCGTCGTCATCGGCGTCCAGAAACTCCTCGAAAAAGCTGAGGTTATCGAAGGCGACATCATAGCCCCAGCCCTCAGAGCCCAGTCTGATGGCCACGACTTCGGCGATGGGCGGCTGCTCCGATCCTAGATCATAGGACCGGCTCTGCCAGAACGCCGGAGCAATCTGTTCCGCAAGGGGCTGCGGGTCGGGCGTGTGACCTGGAGCGACGTCGATGTAGAACGATCGGCGAGCCGTGTGCGGCATGCCCAGATCGTCTTTATAGTCCACCCAGACGTTTGCAGGATAAACGTTCAATGTGTCATATTCAGCGAAACTATGGAAGTCGATACGAACGTCGAATTCCAGCATTACAGTGAAGTCGGGATCCGTATCGACGACGACTCCGACTGGTTGTGAAACTTCGGCGCTGCTCTGGGCCGGCACATCAACCCTGGTGATGTGCAAGGCGCTGTCTTCGGGCGGAACGGATTCGGTCTGTACAATGGGCAGAGGGCTGCCGCCTTCGGACTCCGTCTGGGTGTCCCATTGATCAAGATTATCGAAATTGTCCACAACGAGACAGGGGGCATCGGGTCCGTTGGGACAGGAGTCGCATACGTTACCCAAACCGTCACCGTCGTTGTCGGCCTGATCTTCGTTCGTCTTGTATGGACAGTTGTCGTTGCAATCGAGGATCGTGTCGCAATCCGAGTTGAAATCAGCCGTACCACAGCCACAGATCCCCGGCTCCGTCTTCAAGTAATCCGAAGGACAGTTGTCACAGGCGTCAATCAGGCCATCGCCGTCTGAGTCCGTTTCGCAGTTGTCGGGAACGCTATTCGTGTTGCAGTCAGATATCTCCGTGCACTGCCATGACGGAGGGCAGCCCGAGCCGGAGCAATCGAGGTCGCATGAATCGTCGATTTCATTATGGTTGCAGTCCGTACCGAACTCGTAGGCACCCATGTCCACGACATCTTTGGGCGTGAAGCAAGCGAATCCACTGTCGGTTGTATTCGGGTCGTCGATGATCCGCGAATTGCCGCCGAGGTCGGTGGTCACCAATGGCGGCAGGTGTTTGGCCTTGCCGGCATCGATCACCGGGGAAGTGCCGAGCAGGTCATAATCTTTGATCTGGTAGGGCGTGCTTGCGGTGCCCAATACCGCGTAATCTCCCCAGACCGTAACGGTCGATGCGCTGTTTGCGACGATCAAGGACTGCAAATCCTGGCTCGTATCGGGATTGAGAAGCAGACCGACGAGTTCGCCCGGAGTCCAAACGGCACCGCTGTCGGTGAGGGTTGTGCGAAACGTAGCGGAGCTGTAACTCGCGTTGGAACTCCATGTGCCCGACGAACCGCCTACAAAGTCCGGATCGTCGGTCGGGTCACCACCGATGTTGCCGTCACCGCCCATACCCCCGGTCCAGCCCTCCACGCAACTATACTCGATGCTGACAGTACCTGAGAAGATCGTGATCTGGGCGTCTTCATCCGAAACACCGCTATCGACGTTGCCCCACAAAATAGTGTTGACCAGGTTGGGATTGCTGCCGGCGTGATTGTATATGCCGCCGGCGTCCTGCTCGGCCTCATTGTCGGCAATCGTGCAGTTCATCAGTGTGGGCGAGCCGCTCTGATTGGAGATCGCTGCCCCGTTGGTCTTGGCGTGGTTGCCCACGAACAAACTGTTCATGACGGTCGGATTGCTGCCGCCTAACCAGTTCTTCATGGCTCCGCCGTCCGCGCCGTTGCCCGTCTGCGAATTGCCGATAAACTTACAGCCGGTGACGTCGCCACCGCTGCTCGAAACGAACGCGATCCCTCCACCGATCAATGCAGTATTCGCGATGAAGTCGCAATCGACCAGCGTCGGTGTAGAGCCGTTATAAGCCCACATGCCGCCGGCTGTGCTCTCCGCGAAGTTTCCGACGAACCGGCAATCGATGAGCGTCGGTGAGCTGGAGTTCATGGCAGCCAGACCCCCGCCGTTTCCACTCGCGCAACAGCCGGCTTCATTATGGGCCTCATTTCCAGCCAGCAGGCAATTGCGTAACGTCGGACTGCCGGGATCCATATACACGCCGCCCCCACGTGTCTCATGCGTAGTGCCGGTGTCGCTGCCATTGGCGTTTCCGGCGGTGATGGTGAAGCCGTCGAGGATGGCAGATCCGTCCGTCGATGTGGCGTTGACGACGTGATAACTGTTCTCCGCGTTGCCGCTCGTGCCGTCGTCACCGTTGAGGTCACCGCTCAAAACCGTGACGTTTGCGGCCGGATCGCGCTCATCCCGTTCCGTCTCGTTTCCGGCGAACCCACCGTACACTTCGACGCCGTCTTTTAGATCAAAGCTGATCGTACGGTCACCGCCCGGACTCGTCGGCCGGTAGGTGGCGGCGGCGACCCAAATCTCATCACCGGCTGAGGCGGCGTTTAGGGCGCTCCGCAGACTCGTGAACGCATGGGTCCAACTGGAGCCGTTGTTCATGCCGGAGGCACTCGCGTCGATATAGATGACACTTTGGTTGTTGCGATTGAAAGCGGCCAACAGGTCCAGCAAACCTGATCCCGCGCGGATGTTCGGGGAATCACCCAATGAAGCAGTTGAGGTCAGCGCCGTCCTGAGCTGGCTCGGCGTCAGCGAGGGCTCCTCTTCCAGCAGCAACACCGCCGCCCCGGCTGCAAATGGACACGCCATGCTCGTACCGAATTTCAGATAATAATGAGCCGGACCGTTGCCGTCATTGACGCCGTCGTCGTCGATCGTTTTATCAGCGTCGATGGAATAGGTACCGTCCCGCGCTGAAATCGTCGAGGCGCCCGGCGCGGCGATGTCCGGCTTCTGCATGCCGTCGATGCGCGGACCCAAGCTGCTGAAAGGAGCCAATTTGTCAACGACGTGGTCGCGATTGATGCGGCAATCGTCCTGGAAGTCGATCCATCGTTTGCGCTGCGTCCAGGCTCCCACGGCGATTGCCTGGTCGCAAAGTGCCGGCGTGCCCACTGTATAATACGGGTCCGGATCTTCGAACCATCTCAGTACTTTTTTTACGCTGTTTCCGATAGCATAGACGTGCACCAGGGGTTCTGCGCCGCACGATGCAGTATTTGTCAGTCGCAACTGATACGTGACCGTGTTGAGTGATGGAACTTTCACATGCAGCTCGAAGTTCTTGCGTTCGGTGCCGCGCGAACTGGCGTCGTAGGCGACCTCGGTCAGCGACTCGCCGGCGCCGCAGTTCAGGCAGGTCATCGTCATGTTGCCGTCGGTGGTGTCATTGTCCACCCAGATCACTCTGAGAACTTCAATGCCGTCATACACCGCCGGATCTCCCTGCCCCACAGTTCCGAAGTATCGAACCGTGTAATCGATGTCCACCGTGCTGCACGGCGTACAGGTCGCCGGGAGCTTGATGGAATAATGCCTTGACGCACTGGCGCTGTTGCCCGCGGAAGAGAAGAAGGCCATGCCGTCATTGACCACGGCTGAATCTACGGCCTGGCAGATGGGGCCATCGCCGTCCATGAATTCGCTGACGCCGCCGTAGCTGATTGAGAAGACGTCGCAACCGACAGTCGCCGCACGGTTGATGGCCTCGATCACATCCTCATCTAGAGCCCTGCCGCGAAGATCGGGGTCGTCCGGCTTTTCGGGGGGATCCTGGCCGATCTTATAAAAATAGAGAGACGCGCCCGGGGCCGCACCCACGTAGCGGCCGCTCGAAAGGGAACCGCTGCCCACGGCAATCCCGGTAACGTGGGTTCCGTGGTCGATAACAGTGTTGCTGACGTCCGTTCCCCACGACGAGGTATCCGTGCCATCCGTCATGTCATAGGCTTCGACGGGCGTGGGGATATCCGAGTGCGTGGTGTCCAGACCGCTGTCGGCGATGGCCAGGTTGATTCCGGTTCCGTCGCGTGCTGTGAAACCCACCCCGTCGTGAACGTCATCTACGTTGGTCATCACGCCGGCGACGTCCGTAAGCGGATGTGTCAATGATTCGACGGACATCAGGCGCAGCATGCGAGGATCATTTTGCACGTGCTGCAGGCTGTCATAGCGCACGGTGGCCAGGTAATAGCCAAAAGGATGCGAGCCGGGAACCGGAGGAATCCAGACGGAACGATTGACGCTGATTCCTTTTGTCGCTAGGTCGGCAATCTCTCCGTCGGTAAGCTTCCGCCCCAAGTACAGGGCACACTTCTCGGCTTCGAGGCTTTCCGGATTCAAACCGCGTTTGAGCAGCATCTGCCTGTGCTCTTCGCCGGACGTGCCTTCGGGGCGAACCTTGAGGTCGCGGTGCCACAGTATCACGCTGCTGATCTTGGTCAGCGAGGCCCTTTCACCCCTGCTTAGGGCCTCGCCACCGCGCTGCCCCTGTGCCACCGGCTGGGCCGGCGCCTGCGATCCTGTCGTCGCTGCGATGGCGAGCGCTGCGACAACCCACCCGTAACTGAGTCTTTCAATTCCGCGTCTCGGGTTAAGCGGGCAATGGAGCATGGTGATCTCCTCGTGCTGGATTGGATTTGGAATCGGGCGTGTGTTGGATCTTGAATTGACATCCCCTAACCTTCCGGCCGTTGCGGCTAGGGTGCTTTGAAGAACAAACGAACCTAAGACAGTCCAATTGTTATTATAGAGGTTGTCCGTTCTCATTCCAAGTGGTTACGTAGGCGTTTTGGGGTGGTCCAGCAGCCGGTTTCGAGCGATTTTAGTGTAAATCCGCCGCGAGTATGACTCGGGCCGGGAATGATCTCGATCAGATTGCGGATGGTCTTGAGGATCGCGCTCATTGGCTGGGTGATCTGGCTCACTTCGGTACGCTGGACGACCCGATCCCGATGACGGCGTTGAGCCAAACGGCGACCAAGGTCTCGCGCTCGCCGACCTCTTTGGCGACAGCCTGGGATTGCTGCGGGGCGACGGGTTTCGCGATAGCGACGCGCCGGAGCGTGCCATCGGAGGCGCCAGCGGCGTTTACGGGGGCGTCACGATCCAGTTCATGGAAACCAATTGCAATGACACCACGAACGCTGCACTAATCGACTTCAGGTTCAAGTCGATCCAGGACTCCGCGCTGACGCATCGTTAGGGACGTTGGGTTGACTCCGCCGAGAGATTCAGAGGCTCCGGAATCTCCGGCGTATCTTCACTCGGGGTAGCTTCCGATTCCTCGCTCTTTTTTTCCAAGCGGCGCTCGCGCTTGAGTGCGGCCCGTGCGGCCTTCCCGGTTTGTCGCTGGCGCTTGTCGGCTTCGCGTTGCCGCTTCAAGACGGACGGTCGATTTCTTTTTGCCATAGATACTCCGATTTTGAAAAACTGAAGACGAGAAGAGGACTGTCCCAGTCAGTCCTCCTCCCGTGGTTTTTGTGTCAAGACTAATTCCTGCCGTAGCCGCCGCCGCCGCCGCCGCCGCCGCCGCCCGATCGTGGCTCGCGGGGCTTGGCTTCGTTGACCTTGAGCGCACGGCCACCGTTATCTTGCCCGTCCAGAGCACTGATCGCGGCTTGTGCTTCTGCGTCGCTGCTCATCTCCACAAATCCGAATCCCTTGCTCTGGCCTGTCGAGCGGTCTTCGATGACCTGTGCGCTCTCGACCGTGCCGTGCGGGGCGAATAGTGTCTCCAGATCGGAGGTGCCGACTTCGTAACTCAGGTTCCCAACATACAACTTTTTGCCCATCGCTTTTCTCCTTGTCGATGGTGTGCTTGATCCATTACTTGACTTTCAGGATCAAAAGAAAGTGACCTCAAATTCGGGTCAGGAAGGTAGAAAGGCGATCAAGCGGTGAGATGCGGTAATTGCGGTTAGACAAACGCCACGTCCTGGCCTGACTCAACATTCCAGCCGGGAGCATTATACATGGACGAGGCTCAGGTACAGCATTCCCTTCAGATTTATTCATATCGCGTCAAAGGATCACCAAATTTGAGCTCATAACGAGCCCTTTGTCGATGCGTCCGTTGAATTTTTGCTGAGATTTCCCATTTGCCGATCCCATCGGCTCCGATTCGCGATTCCGAGGCTGCCCTTGCCATGGGTATCAATGACACGCCGGTCTGCATTGACGACCGGCGCGCAGAGAACGCGCAGCGGCCATGCTGCCCGACCGTGCAAGATGACGCAGCTCGGTGCAGTGATGCTGAATCGTGGGAAGATGTCATAAGCCGTGGAATCTCAGCGCAAGAAGAAACGGATGTACAGAGTTGCGCATCCGTTCACCACAATTCAGCAAAGCGGGTGATCGGACTTGAACCGACGACATCCACGTTGGCAACGTGACGCTCTACCACTGAGCTACACCCGCAGGACAATCAAGAATATACAATCTCTCCCGCCGTTTGAAAAGTCCCTCCCAGACGGGCTCGTTCGATTCTCGCGCCGCGCCCATCTGGAGGATGGAACCGGCTTCGTGGCCCCCGGCGATACTCGTCATACGGGCGTTCGGGGCAAGGCCTTGCGGCGGCGACGCGTGGCGAACTCAGGAGCCTCCCGGATGCAGGTCCACAGCACCTTCAGCCCGGTCCCCAGCAAACTGGCCACGCTGCGGACCACGCCTGGCGGCTGGGCACCCACATCGCGGAAGCCGCGGTCGTCGGGGGTCAGGCGCTCCCAGTTGTGGAACAGCCGGCCCCAGTCGCTCCGGAAGACGTTGTCCACCCTGCCCTTGCCGTGGAAGGGATACCAAAACAAGTCGTGATATACAACGCTGGCGATGTACGCCCACGGCGCCAGCCAAGTCTTGAGCGACCATTCCATCAGCGTCTTGAGCTTGCCCCAATAGATCTTGTGTTGCATGCGCGCGGCGAAGGTCATTTGCTTGAAAGGCCCCTCGAAGTGCCAGTTGATCTCCGCGAATTCGGCGTCACCGACGTACTCGATCTCTCGAACATCGCCACAGCCCAGGCCGCGCTCGTGGGCCAGGCGGATGAACTTGCAGTCTTGCAGCGGGTCGAAGCCCATGAGTTTCGCCGCCACGGCGTCGATGGCCACTTGGTCGGCGGAGGCCAGCAGGACATTCTTGACATACGGGATCATGCATCGCGGCCCCGGACCGTCGCCGGCGAACGTGCCATCCATCACAGCGAACACGCCGCGGTGGATTTTCTGTTGGATCATGAGCAAATCAACCAGCGTTTCGTGGATGACCGGGTGCGTCCAGTGGCGGTGTTCGTTGAGCAGGCCGCCAAACGCGTTCTTCATTGCCCCCGTCGTCGTTGTGAACACGTGCGTCTTGACCGTGGGAAAGTGAATGATATTCTCACCAATGAAGCGGCGCGGAATCGAGAAACCGTTCGGGTACACGTCATTGAGGCATAGGAAATCGTCGGCCAGATCACCCACGGCATCGCGAATATGAATCCACTCTGATCCGTCTTCATACAAATGCACATTCCGAAGATTGTGGGCCTGCACGACGTTGATGTGTTTGTTCTCACGCTCGCCCAGGTACGCATCAATGACCACGGTGCGGTTGTGGCAGGCGTGCATGAGATCCTTCTTGTAGCCGTCCTTGAGCATGGCACGGATCACGCCGTCGAGTTGCCAGGGCGTCGTCGAAGCAGCGGGGTAGAAGAAGTGCCAACTGATGTTGATCTTCAGCGCGGTGTCCGCATCGGCGGCGATCACATCCTGATAGCCGGCCAAATTCATCAGCCGATGGTAGTCTTCCAGGACGGTTTTCGGCGATGTCTTGATGATGGCGACCGTGGACATATCTAGTTCCCAAACAAAATGGTCTTAATTGGATCGCGCAGCACAATGGCGGCGCTCGTGGCCATCCATAATACTACAACGACCAACAAAATGCGGTCCTTGAGGATGATGTCGGTCGGGCCGGTGACTTCGCCGGATTCAATCAGCATGGCGTAACGGAAAAGCCCGTAGGCTACCAACGGAAACGTGTAGAGCAGCGGTCTCTTGTCGAATACGACCGTTTGGCCCGGCAGCGTCTCCGTACCCATGATGTAGAGCATGAATGTGACCAGCGCGACGCCCGCGGACGTGCTCAACAATTGATTGAGCAGATCGGCACTGTATCGTGTCAGCGTCTTGCGATGTTGTGCTGCCACATCGGCGTTATTGAGGGCATAGATTTCGCTCCGGCGTTTGCCGAATCCCAGGAACAGGCACAACGTGAATGTACACACGACCAGCCACGGTGAAATATAGACATTGATGGCGATCGCTCCCGCTATGGTACGAAGGACGAACCCGCAGGCGATGATGATGACATCCAGGATCGGCTCGTGCTTGAGGAACAGAGAATACGCGAGCATCAACAGCAGATAGCCACCGACACAGGCGACGAACCGGCGATCCGGAATGAGAAAGCTGAGTGCGATCGCGCCGGCTGCGAGCACGGCTGCGAACAGGATCGCTGCGGAAGGCGGCACTGCCCCGCGCGCGACCGGGCGGTTCCGTTTGCCGGGATGGAGCAAATCCTCCCGACGGTCGAGGACGTCGTTGAACGAGTAGACGGCGCTGGATGCCACACAAAAGGCGCCGAAGGCGAGCGCCATGGCTGCGCTGCACGCGAATCCGTACTCGAGCCAGCCGAACGGCAGCACCGCCAGCACGGCCACGTTCTTTATCCACTGTCGGATTCGGAGTAATTCAACGTATGCGCCCATGGTGGTTGCTCAGTCTAATCGGTTAATCAGCAAGAAGTTAGCCAGAAAATAGACCCGGCTGGGCGGCGGCTGAAGGCTCGTGTCTGCCGCCTTCTCGGCGTACTCAGCGCAGGCGCGGCCTCTATCCATTTTTTGTTAGACCCTGCCTCGGTCTGCCTCCGATGAATAGTCGTTGCCCGCCACCTCCGCGGGGCGACGCTGTGCGATGGGCAGAATCGGACCCGGGACCATAAACCACGAAGGAGAAACACATGCAGTTAAGAGCGCTTTGTCTGTCGATCGCTTTGGCCGGGGGCGTAATGATGCCCGCGTGTAGTCCGAACAGCAACGATCAGGCCAATCAAAACCTCAACGGCGCCGAGAATCAAAATGACAACGGGGATTCCGGCGTCTCGCGAGAACTCACTACGGAGGAGGCTGAGGCGGTAGAGAGTGCCGCTCGCCAAACAGAGACCAGCGGCGCCACGAGTTCGGCCACTTCCTATGCACGCCAGACGGAAGAAACCAACGCCAGAATCACCATTCAGCAGTTCAGCGATTGCCCCACGTTCGAAACCGGGATTGACGCCGACTCACAACAGGCCACGGTGGTGATTGATTTTGGCGAAGGTTGCACGCCGGTGTTGTATCCGGATGTGACGGTGAGCGGTTCGATCGGTGGGACGGTGACGATTGGGCCGTTCAGCATCAACCTGACACTCGACTCATTCTCCGTCGGCGGCGATACGATTGATGGCGAGATTGAACTGGCCTTCGTGAAAGAAGACGGCAGCGTCGGTTTTACGGGTGACATGGATTTGAGCTTGTCGTCGGGCGGCTCGGTCACGCTGGAGAGCGTGCAGTGGTCGCTGGACACGACGACCGGCGTGGTCACGATGTCGGGGACCGGGATCGGCGAAGAGCCCGACGGTGATGTCTACCAACTCGAACTGGTCGAGATCGTCATTGACGGACAGGGCAACGGTAACTTCATTCCGGAATCGGGCGTGGCCACGGTGACCCTGCCGAACGAAGATCTCATCTTCGGCCCGGATTCGACAGTATTGGAAGTGACGTTCACGTCGCAGACGCCGACCACTGGCATCGTGCTCGTTTCGGTGAATGGCGCGGCGGCGATCGAGTACCAGACCGCCTTGGCGCCGTGAGCGCCGTCAGTTTCGTCCGGGCTCGTATATGGCCTCGAGTTGGGCCTCCAGCTCTTGGGCGATGCGGTCATGGGACTTCGCCGGTTCGATGCGGATCCGAAGCAGGGCGGCCAGGTCCGCCAGATGATCTTCAATGCTGAGCAGGGTGCCGATGAGCGTGTCCGGCTCCAGGCCGCTCTTGGCGGAAGCCAGCGAGCAGAGTTCGCGAATTCTGGCTGGAGATTGCACTTCCAGGAGCAGTTCGGTGGCATCACTGGCAGCGCCGACCAGGCAGGCGATCCTGTTGAGGCGTTGCTTGCCCGGCGATAAGTGTAGGTTGTCGTGATGGCATCGTACGGCTTCGACGATCGTGGCAGGCAGTTGCCAGTCGTGCAATATCAGAGCGGACACCGTGGCGTGGGAAATGCCCACGTGGTGCAGTTCGCGTGCCACCCAGTGCTCGCCGTGGAGCGGTTCGTATTCCCGAGCGATCGTTTCGTAGCGGTCGGGAACGGCGCTGGCCAGCACAACCACGCCGATATCCGCCAGCAGTCCGCAAATGAACGCTTCTTCCCGCACGTCTTCGCCGCCGGCTTCGCTGAACCGGGCCGCGAGTGTGGCGCAGGTAATGGACCGGCGCCAAAAATGGGTGTGGTTCAAAGTAGGACATTCCAGCTTGTCGATTTGCTGCACCAGATAGCGCCCCATGACCAGGCTGCGCGTCTTGACCAGCCCCAGGAGGGTCAGGGCCTGTTTGAGCGAGCAGATTCTCTGGGTGACTCCGAAGAACGGCGAATTGGCCAGTCGCAGGATCTCGCTGGCCATGCCGGCGTCCGCGCTGAGAACATCGACCAGGTCATCGAATTCCGGCTCCTCGCGCATGCACATCTCGATGAACCGCACCGCCGCGGCCGGCATCGATGGCACAAAGGCAGTCTGCCTGATGGCCTGTAGAATGTCCTGCTGCATGGTCGGCTCCCCTTGCATGGAGATTAGTATCCCGGCAGCGGCCCTCCAAATTAGTGCCCATAATACAGACGCGCCTTAATGCAGGCGCGCCTTAGTGCAGGCCAGCCTGCGCTTGAATTATCCGGCCGTTGCGTCCACAATCAGCGTTTGCCCGGATCACGCTGCATTGGGTCCGGTATGTCGTTGTCATTCTCGGAGGTCAAGAAATGAACCGATCAGCCGTGTTCCTCACACTTGCCCTTTTTCTTGGCGGGGCCGTGATTTTTGGCGCGACCTTCGCCGATGAGGCCTCTCCGGCGCCGGGCAAGGAGACTGGCGGGGCGGAGCTCGCCAAGCAGCTTCGCGCCATGCTCGTCGCACAAACCGAAGCCAAGCAAAAAGAGGACCTCGCCGGCACGATCGAGAATGTGGATGCGCGACTGATCGTGAAGTACGGTACGCAGTTTGGACAGATATTCAAGACTTACAAAATCGAATACTCCCTCGACGATTTCAAGCTGCTGTACCACGATGATGAAATCGCCGTGACGCGGGTGAAGCAAACGCTCAAAAAGGTCGAGGGCCCGGACTTCAAGGACAATGAGAGAGACGCTCTGCAAATCTTCCGCAAGCGCGACGGGAAATGGAAGATATACGAGCAAGTGATTCTCGATCGCACGTTTCTGGAAGCTGCGCCCAAGCCCGCGCCGGCCACGCAACCGAAAGAGCAGCCCGACACCAAGCCGGGCAAGGAGGATTGAAATGAATTCCGGACAAATTACGTTCATTGGCCATGCGTCGTTTCGGCTGACCTTGCCGGACGAGCGTGTGATTCTGATCGACCCTTGGCTGGCCAACAATCCCGCTTGCCCCGCCGGCGAGAAGACTCAGCCGCGCTGCGACTACATCGCCCTGACCCACGGCCACTCGGATCACACGGAGGACGTTCCCGCACTGGTGCAGCAGCATTCGCCCAAGGTCGTGACCAATATCGATTTCGCCGTCGTTTTGGAGTCGGCCTGCCCGGGCGGGCAGTATTGCGGCATGAACCTGGGCGGCACGCAGGTCATCGACGACATCAAGTTCACGATGACGCGGGCGTTTCATTCGTCCGGCTATGCGACGAAGGACGGCTTGGCCTATGCGGGCATGCCGGGCGGATTCGTGATCGAAGCCCCGGGCTTGGCCACGCTCTACCATGCCGGCGACACTGATGTATTCAGCGATATGAGTTTGATCGACGAACTATACGCCCCGAAGATCATCATGCTGCCCATCGGCGACCACTTCACGATGGGCCCCAAGGGCGCCGCCATGGCAGCCAAGTACTTCGACCCGGCAGCGATCATCCCGATGCACTACGGCACGTTCCCGGCACTGACCGGCACGGTAGACGCCTTCAAACAGCACCTCGGCCCCGACTTGGCCACCCGCGTCGTTGCCATGAACCCGGGCGACACCGTGGGTTGGACCGCCGGCGGGACCGGCGGCTAGCACGGTGTAGGGTGGGCAGGCAAGCTGCCAGTGGCACCCACGCGGAATTCTGCGGCATGGCCTTCCCGGCGTTGGGTTTGCGCGCGCCGTGGGTTCGTTTGGCGCTACACTCTTCGCCGACGATCTACCCTATCTATGCAGTTGTCAAAGAACCCGGTCGGGGCACACGTACGGCGCACGCCCTCCGCCTACTCTTATAACTTGGCGCCTGATCTATGAGAAAACGGTGGCGGCGTGGCACTGGCGGCTCGTCCGCCAGTGCAGGCTGTGAGTTGCTCGGCACTGGCAGACAATCTGCCAGTGGCACCCCGGCGTCGTCTTCCTGCCACGATGGTTGATTCGCTACATTCTGATATCATAACAAGAATCGTGACATCGATCACGGCATGAACCAAGATAGACTCCGTCGGGCTTAGTATCGACTATCAAGCTTGATCTCAGAATAATGAGGAGCGTGTACGATGCCAGATAACGTCAAAGTTGGACAAGAATACGACTGGGTGCAGGACGGCAAGCGCGTACCTGTGAAAGTCGTGGACGCACCTATTTGGACGGCATTCGAAGGTGCTCCAAATCCTGAAACTCCTATGCCGACTTCTGAGCCTCACTGCGATGTAGAAGTGCTGTCGGATGGAAGGAGAGTCGTCGTTCCCGTTTCCCAACTCTCAAATTCTGAATCATGAGCGCGCTTTAGATTGGGAAGAATGAGAGGCAGGGTGGCCCATGTTCTTTGAAGGTGGGGTACACTAATTCTTTGAGGGCGAAGACGCCTTTCCTGACAACCGCAGCTCCGCATGATCCTCCGGTTCACACATTCGCGTTGGCACTGGCAGACAAGCTGCGAGTGGCACCCCGGCGTCTAAGAAGATTCCCCATTGACCACGTTTGCACTTGGCTCTGGCTTTATTCAGAGCATCCCCTGGAAGCCAAAACAATCGCCCAAGTGATCGACTGAAGCCAACGGTAAGGCTCTTGAGATTCACGATGTAATCGGAGTAGGCTTTGAGTGGTCGTCCAGAGCCGATCCGTTTGATCGTATTTGGGTCCACGGTCTTCATGGCAGGCAACCTCTAAAAAATTAGCGTTATCAGGGCGACTAGTATGGAGACGACTGCGATGATAATCGCCCACTTACTAATACGCAGCGCCTTTCGTACATTTAGCAGTTGCTCTTCTTCGGTACTGTCGAGATGAAGACATCGCAGCAGACGTATTTTTTTGTTTGGGTCTCGGTCAAAGCGATCACATGCGTTCTCGATGTTGTGGTGAAGTCTCTCCTCGTCGGTTTTCCACCCACCGTCCACGACACCGATATTGGATGGCCCCGTGATGCTCTTGAAATCCTCCATCGTCTTGCATTGCTCAGTCAGGGCTTTCCGCACATCTTCTCTTGTTGGCATGGGCGGTTACTCCTACTTCTCGCCGCCCCAATAAACACTCACGGCTCGAAACAGAGCCACAGAGCCAACGCTAGAGAGGTCTACTTCAGGCTACCGAGACAAAACGGCCACACATTCGCCCCTAATGGTCAGACCTTCGGTACTTACAAAGATCGTGCTGCGAACCTCCATCGTATTTGGACCCAGAGCCTTGTAACTCTCCAACATGTAGCCGCCTAGAGAGCCTCCGTCATCACGCACCAAGGTCACGTCCCAATCAATTGTGAAACCATTGGCGCTTACAGCAATCGCTTCGATGACGCTTCGTTCCATAATCGAACCTCCATCGACAGCATCGACCAATCCGACATGAATGGTTTCACCGTTGACCACGGCAAGTCCGTTGTTGTCAATCGTCACTATTTGTGAATCAACGTCCACCTGTTCTTCACCGTTCACTCTTATGTTGCACTCTCTGTCACCAACGTATAGGCCTGGAGGGATCGACGATTGTTGAATTATGACCTGCCCACTGGAGCAGGCACCGAAGAGCAGAGACGCTCCCATCAAGGCTCTGAGGGGTCGTCGAGAGCCGATACGTTTGGCCGTGTTGGGGTCAACGATCTTCATAGCAGGCAACCTCTAAAATCTTAGCGTTATCTCACCTCGATATTAGAACAGAGCCTCAGAGCCAAAGCTAGAGGCGGGGTGGCCCATGTTCTTTGAACGTGGGGGACACGAATTCATCGCTCCCGAAAACACGCTTCCTGGGAACCTGCAACTACGCATGATACACCGGGTCGATCCGGTTCACAAATTCGCCGGGGTGTCACTGGCGGCTTGTCCGCCAGTGTTTGCGGCGTGGGTGGTCGACACTGGCAGGCAAGCTGCCAGTGGCACCCCGCGGACGGATCGGGAGGTTGATCGGAACCGCAACGCCGGCGATGATCTCGGTATCGCGCTCTTTGACAGGAATCCTTATCCAATACCCAAATCGATGACCTACAAGAACAGGTTCCCGTATTCCTTATCAACGAGCTCCTTAGCACTCCCGCCTTGCTCGAAATGCTGCTGCAATCGCTCGGCCAGCTTGCTCAAACTCTCTGTCATCGGTTCGACGATGCATTCATGCCGGGACCGCCACTGGGCCACTAGCTCCTGGGTGGTTCCACCTCCCTCGAAGTGCCTCCTTGCCTCGTCAAAATGCTTCACTACTTCTTCTTTCTCGCGACGAGATTCCTGCTTTGCAAATTCCGCCAGCGTACCTCCGTTTGAAAAGTGCTTCTTCATGCGCTCGTACTGCTGAGTGAGCTCCGCTATCATCTTCCGTTTGACGTCTTCACCAAAGGCAAAGCCAGCTGCATCTGGGGATGCCACCCAGCTCTCCACTAGTTCTGCAGACGTTCCACCCTCGTCAAAATGCCTCTTGATTCCAGCACAGCGTGTTTCCACGGTCCCACTAACCAAACCCGCAACCAAACCCGCAGTGCGGGGGCGCACCACGCCTTTGTCTTTCGCGCACTGCTCACACAGATGTTCCTCTTCGACGTGAGCGCGGACCAGATTGGTAACGTGAACTGTGGCAATAGCCGCACCGCACAACTCACAGGATGATTTCATGGTTACGCTCCTGAGAATACTCGAACATCTATAATCATAGGTATCGCGGCTTGCCAATGTCCATTTTGAAGAGCCCGGGGCACTACAATCCTGAGGGTCAGGCAGGGTGGCCCATGTTCTTTGAACGTGGGGGACACGAATTTCCTGCTTGCGAAAACATCTCCCTCGCCACCTGCAATGACGCACCATACGCCGGGGCGATCGGTTTCTCATATTCGAATTCCCCAGGTTGGAACAACCTGGGCCACCCATCTTCAAGAAAATGGTGGCCGTACCCACCCTACATCTCGAATGGCGTGCCGCTGGCACGCCAGCGGGTCGATTCACTTTTCCAGTTTGGGCAGCGAGAACCCTATGAACAGCCCCCCGAACAGCATCAAAAGCACGCCGCAGAGGTAGA
>JACZTW010000275.1 GCA_022573485.1 Planctomycetota bacterium | reverse complement strand
CGGTTGCCCTTTCGTGTCTTGCGGTCTAGCCCCAATGACGCCGGCGCAGCCCCTCGGCGACCCCCACTGTTGCCCCAGCCGACGCCGCTTCCGCCACCGACCGAAATCGGCGGGGCATCGTACAAGAACATCCGGCGCTCCGTAGCCACATATTCGGAATGGGGTGCGCCACTCAATAGCTCTGGAAGTTGCACGAATCCCGGTGCGCCGGCCCCTGCAATCGGATCGTCGCTGCTGGGGCAGACGAACCCAAGCAAATCTGCGCCAGCTAGGTCATAGATGAGTGAGTTCGAGCTTGGATCGTCGGCGACGATGGCATCGGCGCGGTTATTGCTCCTGAGGTTGGGGTAACTATCGACGTATTCGCGCAGATTGTCCTTTTCGGCGTAGCGGGCGGCGCTCCTCTTTGAGGATTCGCGGGCCCTGCTCAGGCTGGGCGCACAGCCGAGATAGAGCGCCGCGCCGGCGAGCAGGACGGCGCATCCGATTGAGGTTCCAATTAGTAGCTTTCTGTGTTTCATAATTGCTCCTCTGCGAGATTGTCGAGGGCGTCACTTCCGACGGGTCGTGACCCATCCGATTCATGTATCTCCCGAGCCGCAAGCTTTCCCGGCGCGCCGGGACGCGGACGTTCGTGAGGTGCGGCGTTCTCACTTTCAGTGGATCCGCGCGGGCTCCCGACAAGTCGGGACAGGTTCCGCCCGCGGCTCCTTGTCCATTTGCTATCCTCAACTCTCCAACTCCTAAACTCCTGAACTATTCCTGGCCGGAGTAGACAATCGATACTTTGGCGTTGATTTCATTTCCTTGTACGTCGCCGGCGACGGCAAGGTTGATCGTGATTTCGGGAATCACGTCAACGTCGACCTGCACGTGGACGGTGGCCACGCGGGTTTTGCCGGTGGGCAGGGCGTCGGCGGTGCTGAAGGCGGCGATGATAACGCGGTTGTTCTTGAGGGCTTTGGGGTCGTAGTAGGGCGGTGTGGCGAAGGCTTCGTGCGCGCCGCCCTCGATGCCGACGATCTTGATGCTGCCGGCGGAATCCGTGAGTTCAAACTGATACGCCGCCAGCGGCGCGTCACCCGAATCGACATAGACATCGATGTATTCGAAGCGCACGCCCGGAGGCGCATCGTCGCCGCGCTGCGCGAACGCTGCCGTAGCGAGCAGCGCCGTCAACAGTAGGGTGGGCAAAGCCCACCACAGATGTGCGGGTCTGACGGAATGGTGGGCAGTACCCACCCTACGATCGGCGTTCATGACGATGCTCCTTTGTTCAGGCGTACGGCGGATTGGGCTACCGTATCGACGTCTTGGCGATCGATCAGGCCGTCGCCGTTGAAATCCCACGGCTGTTCGGCGACGCGGTTGTCTTTGATGCTCCGAGCCAGCGCCAAGGCGTCGAGAATGTCCACGCGGCCGTTGCCGTCGATGTCGCGGTGGTCGGCGAGCTGACGCGTGCCCAATGGACCGGCGGACTCGAAAAGGGGCGAATCCTCCATGTCGGGCGTGGCGAAGGGATTGAACACGACCCACATGATGACGGCAGCCGCCGCCGCAGGCGGCACGGCCCAGCGCAGCAGCAAACGGTTTCGCCGCCGGCCGACGCTTCGCCGTTGGGTGTGGGTGAGGATCGCTTCGTTAGTGGTAGGTGGTATGGCCGACGGTGGCGTGTAGAGTGCTTTGAGGTCGCGTGCGAACGCCGGCGGGGCCTGTAGATCGGAATCGGTCGGGATGTCAGGTTGCAAATCGCTCATGCCGTAGCCTCCACACTGTTTAGTGCGCCGGTGGGGCGAAAAGTTCATTGGGTTTCGGGTTTTTTCAGGGAAAAGACGGAGGTGGGGTGGGGAATACGGCGCAAAAGATAACCCCGGGCATGCCCGGGGCTATATAGGGTTTATTGGTGGATTGTCCGAACGATCCGCGGACGCAGTCCGCAAATTCTTCTTGAAGCTCAGACCGCTTCCTCCATTGGCGTGGTGACGTGGCCGTCGAGGAAACCCTCCAGCTTGCGGGATCGCACCGGGTGCTGCAACTTGCGTATGGCCTTGGCTTCAACCTGCCGCACGCGCTCGCGGGTGACCTTGAAGATTCGGCCGACTTCTTCGAGCGTGTAGGTATAGCCGTCGCCGATGCCGTAACGCAGCTTGATGATCTCGCGCTCGCGGTAGGTCAGCGTTTTGAGCACTTCCTCGATGCGGTCCTTGAGCATCTCGCTGCCGGCACAAGTGACGGGCGATTCGGCGGCGGCGTCTTCGATGAAGTCGCTGAAGTAGGAATCCTCACTGTCGCCGACCGGGCGATCCAGCGAGATCGGGTGCCGCGAGATCTTGAGCACGCGCCGCGCTTCATAGACCGGCATGTCCGCTGCCTGGGCGATTTCCTCGATGGTCGGCTCGCGGCGCAGCTCCTGCTCCAGCTTCTTGCTGAGGTTGCGGAGCCTGCTCATGGTCTCGATCATGTGTACCGGAATACGAATGGTGCGTGCATGATCGGCGATGGCCCGGGTGATGGCCTGGCGAATCCACCATGTGGCATAAGTGCTGAACTTGTAGCCGCGCTTGTATTCATACTTGTCGACGGCGCGCATCAGGCCGGTGTTGCCCTCCTGGATGATGTCCAGGAAGGACAGTCCTCGATTGCGGTACTTCTTGGCGATCGAAACGACCAGCCGCAGGTTTCCGCCGGACAGCCGGCGCTTGGCTTCCTCGTACTCGCCGAAAACGCGCTGAATACTGGTCAGGCGGGCGCCGAGGTCCTCAGGCGTCTCCAGGACCAGAGAACAAATGCCCTCGAATTCTTCCTTGAGCACCTGCACGTCCTCAGCGGACATGGTCTGCTTCTTGTCTTGGCGTTCGAGCCGGGTCTGCAATTCGCACATCTTGCGGTGCAGGCCGACGAGCTTCCTCATCAGCGGCTGAATGCGGCTGGTCCGCAGAGAGAGTTCCTCCAATAGCTTGGACATCTTACGGCGTCGGCCGTGGAGCCTGGCGTGGCACTCGCTCTTGATTCGGGCGGCGACCCGGCTTTCATTCATCCAGGTCCAATCATCCGTGTCGAGTTCGAGCAGTTTCTCGACCGTCTGCAGGTTGACGGGCAGGCGCTCGATGATGGTCCTCTTGGCGCTTTGCTCGGAAGTGGAGATCTTCATGGTGCGGTCGAAAGGCAGCTGGCCTTGTTCGACCTGCCGGATGATGTGGACCGCCTGAGCCGCGCAAAAATCACTCTCGAGCACTTTTTGGCGAAACGCCATGCGGGTCAACTCGATTTTCTTGGCCAGGTTGATTTCCTCAGGCCGGGTCAGCAGCGGAATCTCGCCCATTTGAGTGAGATACATGCGCACCGGATCGTCGATGCGCCGGGCGACCGCATCGTCCGCCAGCACTTCCCGGCTGACCTCGTCGGGGCCGTCCTTGGCGTCGGCGTCCTCCTTGGGTTTGGTCTGCCGGGTTTCCAGCATGCGGCTTGCTTCGGCCTCGTCCATCATTTCGATGCCGGCCTCATCGAGGCGCAGCATGATGACTTCGAGTTTGTCGGGGATGATGGCCTCATCGGGCAGGCGCTGATTCAGTTCTTCCCAACTGAGGAAGCCCTGCTTCTTGCCCTTGGCGACCAGTTCCATGATGGACGCCTCGATCGGATCCATCTCTGCCTCTTTGACGAATTCTACCATCGCGTGTCTCCCGGTTCCGCCGGCGGCGCCGCGCGGTTCCGATGTCACATTAGTGATGCGTCGTGTCCACTTTCAGCTTTCGAATGCCCATGAAATTCGCGGCACTGGCGTATTCCTTCGTCGGGCCATGTACTTCTGCGAAGTTCTGATCCCGGTTCTGAACTGCAGATGCGGGATCATCGGTCCCGCTGCCCGACCATTGCTCGCTTGCTTTGTGCGAATCCCGGACTGCCACCATCTCCTTCAAGCGAGCCACCGCAGCCGTCAAACATTCTTCCGGACGGGCTCGGGCTCGTCCCCGCTCCACAAGGTCTACGATGCGGGCTGCATCGTCGGGTGATTCGAGTTTTTCGATCAAGCCGTTGACGGAAAACGCTCCCCTCTCTTCGGTCAGGACCGCCACTCCCTCGGCGATTCGCCGCAGTTGCCCGTCCACAAACAGGCTCGGCTGGAACCACTCCGCCGCTTGATCAGACAGCCCGGGTTCGCAAAGCAGGGCCATCAAGATATCAAGGGCTGCTGCCTCCTGGGTGTCGCGCGGCCGCCTGCGGGCCGGCTGAGATTGGGCGCCGGCCGTCTCCACTTGCGGTGGGCGATTGCGCCGTCTGGCTTCCTCGATTTGTTCGCAAACACTCTCTCGTCTTATTCCTACCAAGCGAGCCAGCTGATCAATGGCCAGCCCGCGCTCAATGTCACCCAGACTTCCGAAGACGTCCGAGAAAGCGACAAATTCTATAAAACTCGTGACCGCCCGCAAGCGGGCTGCTGGAGTCCCACCACCCTGGTGCTCACGAAGTGTGATTTCCCACTTGAATAGTAGCGCCGGCTTGGCTGAAATCAATAATTCCTCAAAATCCGCAGGGTTTTTTTCGGACAGAAATTCGCAGGGGTCCGTGCCGTCCGGCATGACCGCCAGCAGGACATCCAGGTGCGATTTCATGGCGATTTCTGCCGCCCGATCCGCAGCCTTGCGCCCGGCCGGGTCGGCGTCGAACACGACCACCACACACGGGCTGTAACGCCGGAGCATATCGGACTGACCCTCTGTCAGTGAGGTCCCCAATGGGGCCACGGTCTCGGTAAAGCCATGCTGGTGAGCCATGATAACGTCGGTGTAGCCTTCCACGAGCACGGCCCGCCCGCGATCCTTGAGCGCGGACCGGGCATGATTCATGCCATACAAGCACTGACTCTTATGAAATACGGCCGTTTCCGGAGAATTAATATATTTGGCTGACTGATCACCCAAGGCGCGCCCGCCGAAACCCACGATGCGCTCCGTCGGATCCACAATCGGGAAGATCAGGCGATGACGAAACGTGTCGGAAGGGGAGACATC
>JACZTW010000274.1 GCA_022573485.1 Planctomycetota bacterium | reverse complement strand
GATTTGTTCCCACAGTTCCTCGCTTAACCATTGTCGAGCCATCGGTTTATCCTCCATGATTGTTCCGATGGTTCAAATATCGTCATCTAGCGCTGTTCAACTTGAGGTTTTGCAATAACTCCTTAGGTGTACGGTCGAAGATGAATTGACATGGCAAACACCAAACAGCTTGATGCTGACATTCAGCTATTGACAACGATCCAAGCCGACGTGCTTGATCGTTTAGGTCCGATGGGGCATACGCAGGCGTCTGACGAATTGTTGCGGCTCTGCCAAGAGGGCGAGAACAATGCGTACCATGCCGCGCGTGAACGGATCGGCAAACTCACACTCGAGGATATACGTGAGCTTATAAAGTCACTTACTTTGCGTTTCCATCTGCGTAATCAGGCTGAAAAGGTTGCCATCATACGAATCAATCGTCGCCGGCAGCGTGAAGCCACCGTGAATGCGCCCCGTAAGGAATCTATTGCGGACGCGGTTTTCCAGCTCAAATCACAAGGCATGTCATTCGATGATGTCATGGGCATCATTCGCCGAATTGATATTCAGCCGACCTTGACGGCCCATCCAACCGAGTCTCGTCGTCGCACGCTCATGCGGAGGCAACGCGAGATTGCCGAATGCCTGCTCGAACTGGATGAGACTTCGATTGATGTGGCCGCAACGACACGCATCGAAAATACGATCCGCCAATCCATTCTCCTGCTGTACGGTTCAGATGAAGTGCGCATCGAACGCCTCAGCGTTCTGGAGGAGATCGTCGCTTCGCTGTATTTCTTGACGAATTCGATCTGGCAGGTGGTTCCTCGGATTTCTCGGGATGTGGCCGATGCCATCGAGCAGAACTTCAACGTCCGCCCGGAATTGCCTCCTATCGTGCGATACCGAACCTGGATCGGTGGCGACCGAGATGGGAATCCGCTTGTGACGGCCGAGATGACGCTTGAGAGTCTGCGGCTTCATCGTCAGGCGGCCATCGACCTCTACCGCGGGAAGCTAAACGAATTGATGCGCTTGCTCAGCCTGTCCGAGCGGCGGATTTCCATTCCCGAAGAACTGACTGCGAGGGTTCAACCTGATCAACTGACCGAACTTGTTCGTGAGGAGTACTCGGCGAGGCTTCAACATGAACCGTTTCGCCTACTAATAGCTGAGATGCGAAGCCGGTTGACCGCCGCTGTCGAAGACCACGCGGCCTACACGGCCGAGGCGTTTGTGGCTGACATCGAACTGTTGGCCGATAGCCTGCGCCAGATGAAGCTCGCGGAGATCGTTGACTCCAGCGGCTTGGCGGATCTGCTGATTCAAGCCAAAGCGTTCGGTTTTCACCTGGCCGCGCTCGACATTCGCCAACATAGTGATGTACATGAACAAGTTGTCACAGAACTGATGACGCATGCCGGCGTTTGTCAAGACTATCGATCGCTTGGCGAAGCCGAGAGGGTCGATGTACTGTGCCGGTCGATAGAACGTGCGACCATGGACCGCCCCCGCCTCGAAGATGTGAGCGACACAACCCGCGAGCTTCTCAAAGTTCTCGGCATCATCAAACAAACGTGCAAACACGCTCGGCATGCGTTGGGCAGCTACATCATCAGCATGGCCAACAGCGTCAGTGATGTCTTGGAGGTTTTGTGGCTTATGCGTCTGATGGATTGTGCCGCCTTGGATATCGTGCCGTTGTTTGAAACGATCGACGATCTTGAACACGGCCCCGACCTGCTGGACGGCATGTTGGCCAATCCGGTCTACCGAAGACACGTAGAATCACGTGGGCAGGTTCAAGAGATCATGCTGGGCTATTCAGACAGCAATAAGGACGGCGGCCTTCTTATGTCGAGTTGGGTTCTCCACGCCGCCATGTCACGTTTTGCCGGAGTCTGTCGAAACAGGGATGTGAGATTTCGTTTCTTCCACGGAAGAGGTGGTACGGTCGGGCGGGGCGGCGGACGATCCAATCGCGCTATCCAGGCGACACCGCGCGACAGCCGGAGTGGAGGGCTTCGAATGACCGAGCAGGGTGAGGTCATTTCGTTTCGCTATGCGATCCCAGATATTGCACACCGACATCTCGAACAGTTGGTCAGCGCCACAATACTTGCAGAATCCGAAGCCACGTCAGAACCCGAATCTCGTTCCAGCTCGGACGACCAACTCATGGTACGGTTGGGTGAACGGGCGATGGCGGCGTACCGGCAACTGATAGACGATCCCTCTTTCTGGGACTGGTTTACCCAAGTGTCGCCGATCGCGCATATCAGCGCTTTTCCGATCGCCTCGCGACCGGTGGCCAGATCAAGCGGCTCCGTGTATTTTGAGAATCTCCGCGCCATTCCATGGGTTTTCTCATGGACTCAGATGCGCATCAATGTTCCCGGTTGGTATGGCATCGGCAGCGCGCTGAGCGAGGCCATCGCGGAGTCTGAAGAAACCAGCGGGATCCTATGCCGTTGGTATAAGGGGTGGGAATATTTCCGGGCGGTCATTGATAACGCTCAACAGGAGATGGCTCGTGCACGGCTAGGCATCGCACGCCACTACGATGAGCTCTCCAGCAATAGTGGTCACGGCGTGTCCAAGCATTTCGAACGCATCTCGGCGGAGTTTCAGCTTGCCCGCACGGCCATACTCCGGATCACCGGTCAGCAAGAGATCCTCGACAACAACCCTGTCATCCAGCGATCCATTGAGCAGCGCAACGGCCTCACCGATTTACTCAACCTCTTGCAGGTGGAGTTACTCAGGCGCTACGCCGGTTCCGGCAAGACCGAGAAATCGAACTTACGGCCGGTGCTCTTCGCGAGCATAAGCGGCATTGCAGCCGCGATGCAGAGTACGGGTTAGCTGCTCACTTGGTCCAAACGGTGGCGCTAGGTCAGCTATTGTCGATCATTTGTCTGTCGTTTGTCCACTTCAGCACCTCGGCAAGTACCGCGTGATGTGGCGTTAGCCAAGCACTGGCGGCACTTTACAAATGACTTCAGCCCAGTCCTGGGCGTCAAGAAGTCGGAGGTTCGAATCCTCTCGCCCCGATCAACCCTAAAAGATGGTTTTGTAGTTGGCGTAAGGCCAGTTCATCCAAGCTGTACCAGAATGCCTGCCCTTTTCTGGCGAGCGGATCGATTTCGATCCAGTGCCGCAGCTGCCGCAGAAACGTCCGTCGCCGGACATTGTGGCTAATGAAGTCTCGCGGCGTGAAGGTGATGGTCACGGGCGGGCCGCACTTGCCGCAGTACACCGGCTAACGGTCCGCCAATCCGCACGACATTCTGGCGCAAACCGTCGCCGAGGAGCAGGTCGCATACTTGAACTCTGATGCCGCAATTCAACAGGCTGCGGGCGACTTGGAGATCAGCGAGCTGTCCCGGCCATTGGACCCGACGCACTTCAACATCGCCGGCAATGAAGTTGTGGGTCCGCGTCCAGGTTGAGTTCCTCGCAGGCGCCGGAAACCAACTTCTGCCCCGCCGCAGGCGGGCCGGCATGGAACTGACGAGGTAACTCAGCGGGCGAGGTCGCGCAGGACGATCGGCATGGTCTGTCCGGGCCAAAGCGTGATGACATGCTCCGCGCCGCGGCGGCTCACCTTTGGCCACTGCTCCGAGAAGCTCGAGCGCTGTTGATCCCACATCAACCGCACATCGCGCGCGGCGATGAAGTCTGCACTCTTGAGCACGGCGGCCGTCGGCAAACAGGTCACTGCGGCGAACGCCGTCCGCCGCGGCGGACCGGCATTGTGCAGCGGGACGTAGCACAGCGGCCCATCCGGACTGATGACCACGCGGCGAAAGACGGGCTCGGGCTTCTTGACCTCGCCGAGCTGATCCCACAAAGCGCTCAGCGTCGTTCCATCTCGCCCAGCCAGCATCCAGTCACCGATTCCGGCAAGCGGCTCCCCCTTCTTCGCCAACTCGATGGCGGCGGCGCAGTGACTTGCGAATTGGGCACGATCGAGTTCCACCACGCGCAGCGGCTTGAAGTTGTCGCCGGGCGCGAACACATAGAACGCCCAGGCGCGCGTCGGCCCATAGAAATACTCGATGAACAACTCTTTCTGCGAGATCAGATCCTCGCCGCCGGCGCCGGTGGACATCAGTTTGCTGGCGATCAGCCCAGCCTCGCTTAGAGGATGGGGCTTGCTGTCCGGCGGCACGGTGAGCGTCCGCCCCACGGCCAGCGCCTTCGCTTGTTGGGCCGCCTGAAACGCGGCATCAAGCTCGCCGGCCTCGATCCGCGCGGCGATCCTTCCTTCAAACCCCGCCCGCACGCGCTCGGCCAGTTGCGCTCTCGTTTCGACGAGAATGTCTGGCAGGACCGTACCGCGCCGATCCTGATAGTCCGGCGACTTGGCGAGTTCCAGCCATTGATCGAAGCCCATCGCGGATGCTTCGTAACGTTCAATGTGCTTGTTCAAATCCGCCGCGAGCGCAGCGTTCACTGGCCTGAGGATCTCAATGTGCTCACGGCTGCGTTGCAACAGCGTATCTGCCGCGCTGCCGCCGGCGGTCGAAGCTGCGATCAGAGCCGCTTCGGCTGCGTACCAATGGTCGGACATGCTTCGGAACAGTTCCACGTCCTGCTTCGGCGGCGGATCAGCCGAGCGGTGCAGTTCCATTCGACGGGCCAGCAGGCAGCGCTCATGCCGGAGTCTCGCCGCCAACAGTTCCTCGTGTCGGTGCGTCGGGGGCGGCAGGCTCAACGCTTCCAGCAACTTCAGCGTGTCTTCGATCGTTGCGATCGGCACGTCATAGTGATCGCGGGCCAGATGGGCCACCAGCGCCAGATACCAACCCGCCAGATGCACCATCTCCGGCCGGCTCTTCCGCAAAGCCTCATACGCATCGAGCCCCTTGGTATTCACCAGGTTGTCCCAGCGATTGCCGTCCGGCGCGGGCGTATGCCACTTGCCCAACAATTCGCCGGCGTCCGCGGCGAGGGCTTTCAACGGAGCGGCTGCTTCCAGTTGCACGCTCCGGAAACAGTCGCGGAGGGCGCCGTCGAATTCGCCCCGC
>JACZTW010000273.1 GCA_022573485.1 Planctomycetota bacterium | reverse complement strand
CCACGCATGGCAGGCCTCCCCGGTAGGTTGCAAAAACTCGATCGAGCTGTTTAGAGATTATAGCAAATGTACCGCCGCGTGACGATGGTCCACGCAAGCACTGGCGGGCCCGCCGCAGGCGGACCCGTGGTGCCCCGGCGGCTGTCGATACGGGAATCTCAGTAACAGCCGTCTGCTAACCGACAAAGTCAAGTCGAAGCGTTCGGCCCGTGGCTTGGCCGATTAGCAGGCGTCTCGAAGTCTTGCTCGTCATCCCTTGAGTGTCAATTGTGATTCAAGATCAACGATGGTGTGAGCTGTCTCTCAGAGCGTGTGTGAGAAGTGTACTTTTCAAAGTCGGTGTTTGCGGGCAAACCGCTTCCTTACGGTCGCGGCTCTGATGACACAACCACCTTCGTACACACGCACTCAGTTCTTGTCTTCGAAGGACAGATTCTTCAGGCGCTCCGAGCGATCGTGGCGCTTCAAGGCGTCGATCAGTTCGCCGATGTCGCCCATCATGATCTTGTCGAGGTTGTGCAGCGTCAGGCCGATGCGATGGTCGGTGCAGCGGTTCTGCGGGAAATTGTAGGTGCGGATTCGTTGACTGCGATCGCCCGATCCGATCATCGCTTTGCGGGTCGAGGCCCGCTCGGACATTTGGGCGCTCATGTGGTGGTCGTAGAGGCGGGTGGTGAGGATGCGGCGGGCCTTGGCGCGGTTCTTGTGTTGCGATTTCTCGTCGCGCATGGACACGGATATTTTGGTTTCCAAATGAACCAACCGCACCGCCGACTCGACCTTGTTGACGTTTTGTCCGCCGGGCCCGCTGGAGCGCATGGTAAACTCTTCCACTTCTTTGTCCCAGTCGATCTTGATATCGATTTCTTCGGGCTCGGGCAGGACCGCCACTGTGGCGGCGGAAGTGTGAATCCGGCCCTGCGACTCGGTCTCGGGCACGCGCTGCACGCGGTGCCCGCCGCCTTCGTAGCCCAAGCATTCGAAGACGCCGTTGCCCTTGATGTTGAGCACGATTTCTTTGAATCCCCCGACCTCACCCGCTGAACTGCTCAACACTTCGACCTTGAAGCGGTGCTGCTCGCAATAGCGCAGATACATCGTATACAAGTCGCCCGCGAACAGGGCCGCCTCATTGCCGCCGGTGCCCGCGCGAATCTCCATAATCACCGATGTGATGGCCGCCTCGCCGCCGGTGACCAGGGCTTCCTTGACTTGCCCGGCCAGTTCGGCGCAGCGCGCCTTGAGGTCGCCGAGTTCCGCCTTCGCCAACGCCTGCAGCTCCGGATCCTGCGTCTTGTCGCGCATGATTTCTTCGTTGCCGGCCAGCTCGGCGGCCTTTGCTTTGTACTGCCGATACGGATCGACCACGCGACGAAACTGCGCGAGCTTCTTGCTGAGTTCGATCATCTTGGCGGGGTTGCTGGCGACGGAGGCATCGTTCATCTGTGCCAGAAGGTCGTCCTGCTGCCGGGACAGTTCTTCCAACTTCTGTTCGAGTTGTTTTTCAAAGAAAGAATCAGACACGAGTCAGTAGCCAGTAACGAGTAACGAGTAACGAGTGGCCTGTACCCAGTAGTCTGTCATCATACAGGGAGGAATCGGGCAGTCGAGATTGATGCCGAACTACTAACAACTGAGCACTGACAACTTCTCCTGACAAACAAAAACCACGATCGGCTGTGACGCTGGCACAGGAAGATCGTGGTGTGTGTTGGGCTGCTAAGCCTTTTTGGTCTTGGCGGGCTTCTTGAAGTAATCGCCGCCGTACTTTTTCTGGAACTTCTCCACCCGGCCGGCGGTATCGACGAACTTTTGCTGGCCCGTGTAAAACGGATGACAATTCGAGCAAATCTCGACTTTGATCTCCGGCTGCGTGCTGCGTGTTTCGAATCTGTTCCCGCAACCGCAGGTCACCACGGTGTCTACATACTTGGGATGAATGTCCGCTTTCATGCTGCTCCCTCTGGGGGTCTGGTCCAGGAATCAAGCGGTGCATTATAGCAGGATTTCAGGATTTGACAATACCCGCCGGTCTGGCCCGCAGCCGCCCGAACGGTTCCGCAGGGCCGCTACAGCACTTCCATCACCACCACGGTGACATCGTCTTGCGGGCTGATACTGCCCTCCTCGGCGTCGATCATTTGCTCCAGACGGCGGGCGAGCTTCTCGGCGGGCAGGTGGATCACCTTCTGGAACTCCTTCTTGTAGCGTGGCTCGCCCGTTTCATAGTCGCGCTGCTCGACGAAGGCCAATTCCATGCCGTCGCTGTGCAGAATAACCTTCTGGCCGCTGTGGAGCTGAATCCGCTTGGCGGGGAACTCCTGCCGCGGGAACAGGCCCAGCAGCCCGCCCTCGGTCTGTATTTCCCGCAACGAGCCGTCCGGCTCCGCCAGGATCAAGTGCGGATGCCCGCCGCGGGCGAAGGTCAGCATGCGGGTGGTGTGGTCCAGCAGGCAGTAGCCGGCGGTGACATATTGGCAGTTGTTGAGCTGCTCGTCGGCCAGGGTATCGTTGAGAATCTGAAGCGTCTCGGAAGGCGACAGGATGCGGTAGCCCGAGCGGCTGACTTCCTTGTTGCGCATGGCCCGGCGGACGAACATGGTCAGCAGGCTGGCGGCCAGGCCGTGCCCCATCGCGTCGGCGACATAGAAGCTCACGTGCTTTTCATCAACGCGGGCGATGTCGTAAATGTCGCCCGATACCCAGCTCGCCGGGCGATAGACCACCGAGAATCGGAACCCGTCGATGTGCGGCAATGCTTGCGGCAGGAATTCCTGCTGCAAGCGGCTGGCCAGGCGCATGTCTTGATCGACTTCGGCGAACTGCTTGCTGAGATGCCGGCCCAGCCGTTGCATGTGGTGCATTTCCAGTTGGGTCTGCCGCACGATGTGCTGGTAATGCTGGATGGAGGCCACGCGCCCGTGCAGCTCATCGGCGCTGACGGTGTAGTCCAACGTCTGAACCCATTCCGGAATCGGCGTTTGGGCGAACGCGCCTTCCTTTCCGAGTACCAGGCAGGCGATGCCCTGATTGTGGAGCACGTCCAGCAGCCGCTCGAACGCAGCCGGCCCGCCCGGCGGGGTGCTGGTCGAACTATCGACGATGACGATCGACGGGCTAAGGTCGGCCAGGCGTTGCAAGCCGTCTTGGCAGGACATGGAGACGTTCGCCTGGAGTTCTTTCCGCTCGAGCAGGCGCGCCAGCCCTTCGGCGATTTGATGGGATTCACGAATGACGAGAAGTCGGGGGGCCGCGCACACCATGATAGCTCCCGGGCAGGTCGCAGTCGGCAGCCTGCCCCTACCCTGTTATCGGAGCAACCCGTGAGCGAATTGAGAACCTAAGCAGAAATTCTCGCCACAAAGACACCAGGGCACCAAGAATCAGAAATGGAGAATGAAAAATGAAGAATGGAAAAAGGAGAAACAGCTCCCGGTTCGAGCAAACAACCCCGAATCTTGCCTTTGCTTCCCCGTTTTTCATTCTCCATTTTTCATGTCTTTCCTTCGTGTCTTGGTGTCTTTGTGGCTAGAAATCCGGGTTAATCGGGAATCTCGATGACGTCGCCCTCGCTGATCCCCTTGGCGGCGAAGACCCCCGCGTTGACTTCCAGGGCGTACCGGGCCGGTTCGCCGGAGGGATATTGATTGAACCGCGTATCCAGAGGCGTCATGGTGTGGATCTTGACGATCGTGCCGTCGCTGCGGGTATAGGCGATGTCCAGCGGGATGATGGTATCCTTCATCCAGAAGTTCAGGGTTCTCTCAGAGTCGAAGATGAACAGCATTCCGCGCTCCGTGCCGTCGTCCAGAGGCTGCATTTGCTCCGCCTCGACGAACATCAGCCCTTTCTCGCGCAGCTCATTTGTGTTCGCGATCCAGACTTGGAATTCCGTCTCGCCGATCGAGAACTGAGTTGTGGACATGCTGTCCAAATCGTTCCCTCTTTGCTGATCGCCTCCCGCCGTGCCGGAGTTGCTGTCGCATCCGGCGAGGTTGGCGCAGCCGCCGCCGCCGGCCACGAGCGCCGCCATCATAAAGAAAAACGAGGTCGGGTGCCGGCGTATCATTGCGAATCTCCTGAGCTTCGTCGGGTCGTGCTGGAGGGTGCATGTGCCTGCAAATACCGCTCGAGGGAAGCACCCGAATGCCGCACCCGCCATCGGCGATGCACGCGAAGGGTTTGGCGAATGTCGGCCAGAGCGAGCGCGCACAGCCACATCACCATGAACAACACAATCAGCCAATAGTAACCGAACTGCCGGGGGCCGCTGATTGGGTCGAGCACGTTGATGCCCAGGAACGTCGCCGTCGAAACGACCACGACGATGACCATGCCGAAGCTGCGCCGATGAGCTCGGATGCGCACGCCCTCGGGCGTGTCGAGCCGATCCCACCAGCCCGGCTCGGTAGCGCCCGAAGAGCGCCCCACAAGCACGTAAGCCACTGCGATACTTAGGCCTAGGCCGAGGATCCCGGCCGAGAACACGAACTCAATTGTCGTCGAGATCATCGCTGCACCACTCGCCAAACGGTCCATTTTCTACATCTTAGAACTCCCGGCATACGATTGCAAACCGCTTTTCTGCCATTTGGTTTGGGCGGACATTGGGTCAGTTTGCCGACGATACTATCGATACTGTGGATTGAGACTCCCATCGCGCGCTCCGTGGGGGCCGCGGCGAGAATACGAGTGCCATGACGGATCGACACATCGACTACGAGCAGGATCGCGAGCATCCCGAAGGTGAGACATACACTGAGCGCATGCGCCAAGCCTCCAGGCTCGTCGTCAACGGCATTACTGCCCTTATTTTGCTGTACGTCGTATTGATGTTCGCCAAGCTCATCCCAGAGGTCCCGCACGGAGATCACGGCGCAGACCCAGCCGCTGCGCACCAAGAGGATGGCGGTCATACTGCGGCTGACTCGGACGAGCCGCCGGCACTCGAACACGCCGATTCCGACGATGTGCACGACGACGAGCCCTTTCAGCCCCACTATTGGGCGGTCATTCCCTTCGCCGCGCTGCTGCTGTGCATCGCCATCTTGCCGCTGATGACACTCACCGAGCATTGGTGGCACCATAACAAGAATCGCTTC
>JACZTW010000023.1 GCA_022573485.1 Planctomycetota bacterium | reverse complement strand
GTGCTTTCGGAGCCACGCTGGCGCTGTTCGTGTGCGGACTGTTCAGCCGTGAAAACGCAGTCGTGTTTCCGATTCTGGCTATGGCGTTCGACCTCGGTTTCGGCGGGCGGGAACACCTCCAGCGCCGTTGGAAGGCCCACGCTCTGATGTTGGCGCTCGCCGGGGCATTTGCATTGTGGCGAATCAACCTGTTTGAGAGCCACGTTCCCACGGCCTACCTCCGCCAGCCGGATGACTGGAGCTACGTGCCATGGTATCTGGCCAAGCTGCTGCACTATCTGGCGTGCGTCGTCTGGCAGGCGCCGCTGTTCGTCGGCCCGACGCGCTATCACAACCCGTTCATCGAGTCCACTGCCGACTGCGCGCTGATGGTCGCGGTCGTACTGGTTTTCGGATGCGGCTACGCGCTGGCCTGTCGGCGCGTGCGCGGCTGGTGGATCTGGCCGGCGTGGATTCTGCTGTCGGTGCTGCCCGTTGTGCCATTCCTTGCCACGCCGCACATGGCCTACATGGCAGGCGTTGGTTTCGTGATCGCACTGATCCTCAAACCGGCCACAGCCCCGCCCAGTCAATCGCGAGCCAGCCGCGGCGTCGCGATCGGGATGCTTCTGCTCTCGGTGGCAGCATTCTGTGTGTACCGCCTCTGCTGGCGCGGCGTCGTCGCCGCCGAACACTATACGATCGCTCAAATGACCGCGAATCCTCCCCCACCGCCGCACAGCGACGTCTTCATCATCAACTTGCCCTTGGCCAACGTATACCTGCCGTTGAATCTCGAAAAAGCGTGGAACATCCCGGCCGACACTTTGCGAACACACGTGCTGACCTATGCCCCGCATCCACTGATCGCCCCGAAGCTCGCCCAGCAGGTGGGTCCAGACCCACCCTACACTCAAGGAGCCGCGGGCGCAATGGAAGGACGACTGGTCGGCAGCCCGCGCGGACACTCGAACAGCGAGAATCTCGCCGGCATCACGTCGATCGAGCAGATCGGCGCGCACTCGTTCACAATCGCCATCGAGGACCAACGTTACTTCTCAGGTTTGCTGGGCCGCCTGCTGACCGACGACATGCGCGAGGCAGGACGATTCCGGCAAGGCGAGATCATCCACGGGGAGCTGTTCGATACTGAAATTCTGGAAGCTGAGGACGACGGCGTAGCGAAGATCAAGTTCACATTCGAGCGGCCACTGGCCGACGACCGCCACCGCTTCTATGTCATCACTGACGATTGCCCCGGCGCGGAAGTGAAGTTCCACGCGGATCCCCAGCAGGGCGACTGGTCGCGGAAGGGCGACTGGTCGCCGGTGGGCAATGCCCACCCTACAATCGAATGCCGCGATCTCCCACAAGCTCCCGAACTCCGCCGCAAACGCGATCTGCTCTTCACGATCCTTGACATTACCGGCAAGATCATCCGCACGGATCTCTACTTGACACGAGTTCAATCTGGCGGGTCACGACCCCACGCTACAAACTAAATCCAAATTGCTGGTTGAGTTCGCTGATTCTTGCCAAGTGGTAGTCATCGTGCTCGGCCTGGAAGTACATCATGTCGACAATGCGCATGGGTTGATTCAGTCGCGGGTGCAAGGCGGTTTGGCCGAAGCGGGCGGGGGCAAGCGATTCGAGCCGCCGGACGAGTTCGGCCCGCGCTTCCGCGAACGCCGACAGGATCGACTCTATCGGCTTGTCGTTGTGGCCAGCCTGGTTGGTCTTTTGATTGCTCATGTCCGCCGCGTGGAGCACTTCAGCTCCGGCGTCGTACTCATCCAGACGAGTCATCATCAGCGGCTCGAGGTCCAGCAGGTGGCCGACGTTTTGCTGGATCGACCAGCCCGCGCCCGGCCGGGCTGTGAGACGATCCGCGGGCACGGAGCGGATAAGCTCCTCGACCCGGACAGGCGTACCGCGCAGCCGCTCTATGATCTCGCGACATACACCGACCGGGAAATCAAAATTGAACGTACGTTCCGTCCAGGCAACACGTTCGGACATTCCGAAACCCCCTGCTACCAGCATTGTAGCCTCGAAAAAGCCATGAGTCAGAGCCCGTGCATCTCGGACCAAAACCCGTTATGATGGTCGTGTCCTGTCTCCAAATAGGCCATCGAGAAAGCATATGTCAGATAGCTCGGTCACGGAAGTCAAGCCGCACGACAAGGTGCTGCTCATCGAAGTCTGCAAACGCACGCTGAACGATATCTCGACGCGGGCGCTCATAGACGAAGTGTATACCGCTGCTGGGCAGTATCCAAAGAAGCCGATCGTGTTGGACCTCAGCCGGGTCAAGTTCGCACCCAGCGTCGCCCTCGGCTCGCTCGTGCAATTGAGCAAGAGCTTCCAGATTGACGGCCGGCGCGTGGTTCTCGTCAGTGTGGATCGACGCCTTCGTGATTCCATCCGCGTCACGCGACTCGACAAGATCCTGGAGATCCACGGCACCGTAGAGGACTTCATTTCCGCTGCGTAAACTCCAATCTCGCATCGAACGCCCACGTCAGACCCCCCAGGCATCCGCGACGGCAGCCCCCGATCCCCGATGTTTTTTTTCTTGGCGCGTAATCCCCTGTTATTACGATGACCATATGAGTTGACGAAAATACATGTGGGAGGTCACAAACATGGTTAAATCTCGGAAAGCGATTCTCGGTCTGGCGTGCCTTTGGGGCGCAGTCGCAACGATGCTCTTGCCGACCGGCTGTGATTTGTTTTCGCTCGGCGGCGGAACCGGCACGCTGGAAATGCTCATCACCGACGCACCGTTTCCTTTCTCTTTGGTTACCGAAGCAAGCGTGACCATCACGCGTATCGAAGTCCGCCAGGATGCGTCCGACGATGGCGACAGCGAGAATGGCAACGAGATTTCGGACGACGGCGGTGATGGCGACAACGAGAATGACAACGGCGATGATGGCGGGTCGGATGACGGTGGCAATGACAATGCAAATGACAATGGAAACGCCGGCCCTGCCCAGGAAACGGATGACGGCAACGAGAATGACAACGAAAATGACAACGCAAATGAGAATGAGAATGGCAATGCCAATGACAACGGCGACGACTCAGATGACGATACCGACGACGAGGCGGGGGAAGACGATTCAGACGAAAGTGAAAGCGCGTTCGTCACAATCCTCGATGAGGAAGTGACGTTCGATCTGCTCGACCTTCAGAACGGCGCGACGGCACCACTGGCGAGTGCGAGCCTGACCGCCAGCAGCTACTCCCAGATTCGATTCATCGTCTCCTCCGGGCACGTGGTTCTGGCTGACGGGCGCGAGTTTGAACTGACGGTGCCCAGTGGTGAGCAGACCGGCATCAAGCTGACATTCGACTTCACGATCACGGGCGACGAGACGACGACTCTGCTGCTGGACGTGGATGTGAGCAAGGCGTTCGTGCCCATTCCCGGCGGTGACGTCAACGATGCTTCCCAGATTGAGAGTTTTCTGTTCAAGCCGTCGCTGGCGCTCCGCATCACCGAGCTGGAATCAACCGGTACGGCTTCCGGTGAAGTAGTTGATGAGTCGGATGCTCCACTCGCAGGCGTAGCTGTGTCCGCCTTCCTGGGAGATGTAGGAGTCACGACCACTGCGACCGCCGAGGACGGTTCATACGTGCTCAACGGACTGGAATCCGGAACCTATTCAGTCGTGTATTCTTTGGCGGGCTTCACCAGCGAGACGGTATTCGATGTCGAGGTGACCGCCGGCGCCAACACGGCAGTTGACCCAGTTGTGCTTGCGGCCGCGCCCTAGTCCCGGCTAAATGCTGCCAAAGTAGCTTGTCCATTCTGTTGGTTATCCAGTGACTATCTGGTCGTGCCGGCAGGTACCGTCGCCAGTCGCAGATTTGGCACAGTTGCTGCGTAACTGAACGTAATATGTGTAGCTGGCCTGGTCAAACCCGCGTTGCTTGCCAATCGATCAGGCGGGCAACTCAACATTTGTCGCATCGTTCCGTTGCAGCCCCATCAGGAGATCGTCCGCAGAAACCTCCTCCGTCTCCAGGTGGTCGATCATGCCCGTCACTTGATTGACCGCGACAAACGTGGCGACCTCGTCGATCTCGCGTAGTTCAATCGAAATAGAACCCTTCAATTCGCGCTTGATCGTAGTTGAGTGCCAGCCGATGCTGATCGTGGTGCCCGGATAGACGACGCTTAACACCCGCACCGTCGGGGAATTCTGGGCACGAGCGTCGGCCAGAAGCTGGGTACGCTCTTCCTCGGCATCGGCGATCTTGAATTCCAACTCCGCGCTCTTGATGTGCAGGTCAGCACACTCCCTGAGTTGCTCCTCATTCAACCGCTTCTCGTCCGCACTGAGCGCTTCCATCACGCGTCGCTGTCGTCCGAGTTCTTTTTGCTCGCGCTTCAAGGTCGCGCTGAACTTGGTCGCCTCCCGCAACACGCGAGGATGGAATCCTACGATAACATTCGTGGGGACATACGCGTCGCTGCCCAGTGTCCCGATCGTAACTCCCTCTCTGGCATAAACGTAGCCGCCGATGACCGATCCGTGCTCAATTATGAGCGAATCCTCTGTTTGAACGCGGCAGGCCATCAATTCGCTGTGAATCTTGATCGAGCCCTCCGCAACGAGATCCGCCTCGTGAGCAAACCGGGCAACGATCTCACCACAGGCAAACACGAGACCGGAGTCGCGACCCATGATTCCGCCGCAAATGAAGATATCTGATTTAGCTGTGACCTTGGCAGCTTCGATGACGCCGCTGATGCTGATGGTGCCCCCCGAATTGACCTCAAAGCGATCAAGCACGCTGCCCTTTACGTCCACATCCACCCGCGATTCAATGTTGCAAGTTTCGAAGTTTACATCTCCTTGAATGAGGAGCGCCTCCCGAATGCTGAGTTGCTTCTTGTCAATCACAACGCGACCTGAGACGATCGCAATGATCTGACTGCCCTCCTCACTGCTACGCCGAACCGTCGCATCCAACTCCATGGATTGTGGCTCGCGTTGTGGCCTGATTTCATTGCCGAGCACGTCAATACCACTCTCAGACGGAACTAGAGGCGGTATTCGCCCGATCACAGTCTCCGCCTCTACAGTGACGATGGAGCTGAACTTGTAGTAATTGATCGGCGCGTCCAACAGCCAGTTCTGTTCCTGATGGGCATAGACCTCGTCCAGGATAAATTCCTCATCCTCTCCTTCCACGACCGCCCTTCCTTCGGCGACCATAAAATCCTCCTCTGGTACGTCGTCGCTCTTCAACAAACGCAAGAATTCATCTACACGCTCCTCCACTTCCGGACCGGCGGCAACGCGGTGCTCCTCCAGCGCTTCCAGGATTTCCTCTCGCGTCGGAGGCGTGGGATCGCCCCCATCGCAAAAGCGTATGGCAGCGCTCAATTTATCTGGCGCGATGATAACGCCAATATCCCTTGATCTGTCCGCTTCAGAATTCGCCATTGACCCGCTTTCCAACCAAACTGCTGGACCGCTCGAAGCTGGCAGCGTGAACGCTGACGCTGGCGTGGGTCGCCTCTCGCAGATAGGCGAATCGGGGACTTGCCAATTCGATGCCCGTGCTACGCACGGCTTGAACTAACAACAAACACGACCCAAGCATGACGTAATCAATTCGGCGCATGGCCGACATTTCACGAACGCATCCAGAATCATCGTCGGCACGACAGGCCTTGCCCCTGAGTTGTTCGCTGCAAGGCGAGGGAATCGCTCGCATGCCGGTAGCATTCGCATGTCGGACGGCCTCACAGCAATTCAACGACAACGACTCGTGTCCTTCTGCCCGTTCGTGATCGGTCGTAGCCTGACGGCAGTCCGAAAACATCGCTGCGCGCAGAACCCGCGGCCTTACAACCAAGCCGTTCGCCGGAAGAACCATGCACGAAAGCGCAACCACCCGAAACCAGTTGAGCACTCGCTAACTCCAATCATGGTTAACGCAAGCTCAGCTTCCATCAACGTCGGGCAATCTCGTATCTTCATGCCTCATTGCCCAAATCCCATCCGGCCGGGGTGAGCGCAACGTGAAGCCCTGCGGGAGCAGTCGGCGAGCAAGTGCCAAAGGTGGGATCCAGCAGCGGAAAACCAACACCGATGCAATAAATTCCGCGTAAACTATGTTCGCTGAGTTCACACATAATTGTTGCCACACATGACCTTACGTCTTTCGTGACAATTCACAAGCAAGATCGACAACTTGAATTTCAGTATCCGTTCTGCTAGGGTGTTTATATGAGTAAAATGAAAGTTCCTGCCCGACCGAGCAAACCGGCGGCCCGCAGAAGTGGAAGCTTCCGCACTTACCGTTCCGCATTGAATTTCCTGACCAGCGCTACTGATTACGAGCGACTGGGGCGCGTCCGTTATAACCACACCAAATTCAATCTTGCCCGAATGAATCGGCTGCTCAGCACGGTCGGCAACCCGCACAAGACACTACGGACTGTGCACATTGCGGGAACGAAGGGCAAGGGCTCCACCGCTGCCATGCTCAGCAACATGCTTCAGGGTTGTGGGCTCAACGTCGGCGTGTACAGCTCACCCCATGTACTGGACATCCGCGAGCGGATCATGATCAACGATGCCTGGGTCACGGAGCAGGAGTTCGTTCGCCTAATAAACAAAGTCGCGCCCGCGTTCCACAACTCTAAGGGGACCAAGCCCACGTTTTTCGAGCTCATGACTGCGATGGCATTTCTCTACTTCGCGGACAAGGAAGTGGACATTGCGGTCATCGAAGCGGGCCTGGGTGGCCGACTTGACGCTACGAATGTCATCAAGCCCGAGGTTTGTGGGATTACCAGCATCAGTTTCGATCACGTTGAGCAGCTTGGAAACACATTGGAAGCAATCGCGGAGGAGAAAGGTGGCATTTTGAAGCCCCGCACCCCTGCTGTCAGTGCTCCTCAAGTACCTGAAGTAACCAAGGCGCTGCGGAGGCTGGCAGCGAATCTCGATGTGCCCATCAGCTTCGCCGGCGATGAAATTGAATTCAGCTATCGCTTTGAATCCTCTCGCGCCGTCGGCCCGCACACTCGTGTTTGTTTGTCGACGCAGACCAGCCGGTTTGATCATTTGCACGTGCCCCTCCTTGGGGAGCACCAGGCGGTCAACTGTGGCTTGGCGCTCTCCTTGTTGGACGTCCTCAAGAACCGAGGCTTCGACATCGACGATCAAAAGGCGATCGAAGGACTCGCCAAAGTGAATCTCCCGGGGAGAATGGAAATCATCCAACAGGATCCAAAGATCCTCGTTGACGGAGCCCACAGCCCTGCCAGTGTTGCTGCGTTGATGCGCACCATAGGACAGAACATCCCCTATGACTCGATGATCGTCATCTTCGGATGCCAGCGTGGTAAGGACATCGAGGGCATGATTCGCCACGTGCAGCTCGGCGCAGACAAGATCATCTTCACTTGCTCCTCCTCGCCTAATGCGGTCGATCCGAAGGAACTCGCCGCCTGCTACGTCGAGCAATCGGGCAACATGGCACAAACCGCCGTGGATCTTGATCATGCGCTCCAGATTGCCCAGGGCGCGGTGGCCGACGACGACCTTATTTGTATCACCGGCTCCTTCTATCTCGTCGGCGATGCGAAGAAACGATTCTGCAGTTAGTAAGGATCTGTTACGCGCCCCGCCAATTCCCTAACCTTCCGCCCCTGATCTTTGCAAACATCGCATTCGCCACTGCATTTGCTCTACTTGCAGTCTGATGGCTCGGTCGCTAACCTGCTGCCCATGAACGGTCCTGAGCAAGAGAATCTGGAGGGGAGTCCTCGTTTGTACGCCAACTCCATCCACGCCAAAGCAACCGAACTTTGCAAACTTGTTCTTCAAATGACCACCCAATCCGGTGCGGGACACCCGTCGACTGCGATCTCCTTGGCCCACATCGTGGCCGTGCTCATGTACGACCACATGCGATACGACCTGAAGAACCCCTGGCACAACGATTGCGATCGCCTGGTGCTCTCCGAGGGTCATGCGGTACCTATCATATACGCCGCCTACGCGGATCTCGGCGGAGTCGTGGGCAGCGGTCCGGCGGATGCACGGCCGCTGAGCGTTGACGATCTCACCAGCTTCAGAGCGCTGGCGAGCGTCCTCGACGGACACCCGAATCCTGCCGAGGGCTTTCCGTTCTTCGACGCAGCAACGGGCTCCCTGGGCATGGGCCTGTCTGTTGCGGCGGGGCTTGCGCTCGCCGCCAAGCTGGACAATTCTGATCGGGACGTCTACTGTCTGATCGGGGACGGCGAGAGCCGGGAAGGGCAAATCGCTGAGGCCCTTGACTTTATCGTTGATCACAACCTCGACAAGGTATGCGCGATCTTCAATTGCAACGGCGAAGGCCAAGCGGGAGCCGTATCCCCTCAACAATCTCCTGACGCGCTAAGCCGAAAGCTCTCCTCATACGGATGGACGGCAACCGTCATTGACGGCCACGACCCGGATCAAATCATCCGGGCTTTGACCTCCTTTAAGGAATCTCAACAGCCCTTTGCCATTGTGGCGAAGACCGTCAAGGGATGGGCTGTTCCAGCCTTGCTGGGTGGAAACTTCCACGGCAAGCCTCTGTCGGCCGGCGAACTCGACGGCGCCTTCCAGGCCTTGGACGCCAAGCGCCGCGAATTGGCTGGCGAAGCTCAGCCGGTAACGCGGGTGTCGGTCCCGCTTGCCACTGACGCGCGACCGCCTGAGCGCGAGAAGATCAAGTTGCCGGCATTTCCACAAGTTCTGGAGGCTGCGGGTTTCGGTGCCGCGCTTGAGAAGAAAGCCATTGCCACGCGGCGGGCATACGGTGCGGCCCTCGCCGCTCTCGGCGAAGTCGACGACCGCATCGTCGTGCTCGACGGCGACGTCAGCAATTCGACATTTGCCAATCTGTTCGCGGCCCGGTGCGCAAACCGTTTCTTCGAGAGCAAGATCGCCGAACAGAACATCGTGTCCGCCGCCGTCGGATTGGCAGCCGGCGGCAAGATTCCCTTTGCCAACTCCTTCGCAAAGTTCATCGCTCGCGCCTATGACCAAGTGGAGCTTGCAGCCATCAGTCGTGCGAACATCAAGCTGGTGGGCTCGCATGCCGGGCTCGGCCCGGCGTCCGATGGCCCATCCCAGATGGCCCTCGCGGACATCGCTTTCTTCCACAGCCTCGCCACTGTGGACGACGGCCGCGGCCGACCTAGCTGCGTCGTATTCCAGCCGGCGGACGGCATCGCCGCATACAAGATGACTGAATTGATGGCCAACACTCCGAGCATGTGCTACATGAGGACTCACAGGCCCGACGTGCCCTTCATATATCCGCTCGATGCCGAGTTTGAGGTGGGCGGTTGCACAACTCTGCTCGAAGGCAAAGCGATTACAGTGGTCGCCAGCGGAATCATGGTCACTGAGGCGCAGATAGCGTGCCAGACGCTCGCCCAAGATGGCGTGGAGTGCACGCTGATTGATGCCTACAGTCTGCCGCTAAACGCCGATTCCATTCTGGAAAGCGCGAGCCGTACGCAGAACATGATCTTGACCGTCGAAGATAATTACGGTGGCGGTTTTGGCAGTGCCGTCGCTGAAGCGGCGGCGAGAGTGGGAAGAATCCGCGTGGAGCAGTTGTGCGTCCGTCGCATTCCCAAGTCCGCTTACAAGCCTGAGCAACTCATGAGCGAACACGGCTTGTCGGCGAGTGCCATCCAGAGCAAGATCCTGAAACTCGTGAATCCCTGAGCCGGACTCACTCGGAACTCGATCGGATATTCTTGCGCAGCGCGTCTGCGATTCGACCGAATTTTTCGTTGCCGGGGTCGGCTGAGCCTAAATCTTCATGCGCTCGGATCACAATTTCAGCCAATTCAGCCTTAGGGACATCGCCGCCCTCGACGGCCTCCCATTCCGCGCGATCCGGTGCACCACGCGCATCGATTGAGAAGAGCTTGTCCAGGTTCATCCGCGCCAACCCTTCAAGGCAGGATTTGGACGGGTTGTGCAGTCTGAGCCGGACCGGGCAGTCCTGATTCCCCTTCTTCAAGAGGCTCACCAGAGTTCCAGCAAAAGTACTGTCCATCCAGCCGCACGCGGCCAGATCCAGCCTTATTTCGCAGGCACCATTTTCGAGAACCCGATCGACGAATTTCAACAGTGTGGGCGCAGCCGTGAACGTGGCTGGACCGATCAGCTTGATCCAGTATTGATCGTTCCATTGGGCTGCCTCAATTCGAGTTTGCACGATGAAATGCCTTTGACCTTGATTGGGTCCCTATACAACAGCAAACATTTCGTCATTCTGACCGCTCGCCCAACCCTCACAGTTTACCATGCGAGCACCCAAAAACCTCCGGCTCGGCCCAGAAGCCAAAGAAACGAGCATATCGGACTACCGGGTGATGCACTGCTGCCAACGCTACACAGTGCGCCGCATTGCGTTAAGTTTGCACAACGATTTGACCGAGCTGGATTTGTATTGCATGATAGTTCTGTCCTTCTCCTCCTTCCTCTTCTCCTCAGCCTTGGCAACGCTCTCGGAAGCGGCGCTAGGGTTTTTCACACGCTCCAAACTCCGGCGTTCAAGCGCCTTCTACGGACAGTCATTGAAGGCCTTAAACTCAGGCGAGCACCACTGAATCACGCCTCCCAAGGCGCCATCGACGCAATCGAACACGGCGCAGTAATTTATTATTTCATCCGCAGGCGGACCAGTCTGGTCTGAGCAGCCCGCGAACTGCTGCATGCTCGATAGGCCCACCAAGGCTCCAGCTAAATACCAGCGCTTCATCTTCATCATGTTACTCCACTAAACTATTAGGTTCTATTGTGCGTTATTATGGCTGTGGCTGTCAACGACTTTGCCAAAAATGAAGTAGTCGTCAGTCGTGTGCTTGCAGCGAGGGGGCTGCCGCCGCGGTGGGTCGATCCAGGATGGCACGATCTGCCGAGTTTCGCGGTAGGCGGAGACGCTGCGGATGCGAATGCGGCAAGCAGGAGGATTCCATCATGAGAAAACGGGCTCTCCGGCGCAGTCACCGGAGAGCCCGCTGGTTGAAGAGTCAAGACGTACGTGCTGATCCAGCTACGGGCAGGGCCCACAGTCAAGATCACAGGAGCTGCAGTTTTCCGCAGCCGCCGTGTCGCAATTGCCGTCTCCGCAGAACGCGGCGATAAGGCAATCGCCCGGGCAAGTGTCGGTGTTTTCACCGATGCCCGGATCGCACACGCCGTCACCACAGTCACCCCCGGCCAAGCAGTCCGTCGGACAGGTCGTGCCGGACTCACCGATCAGCGAGTCGCAGATACCGTCACCACAAAAGGCATCGCCAGGGCAATCGGTGGCGCAGGTCGCCGTATCTTCACCGACGAGCGAATCGCAAACGCCATCTCCACAAATGCCCGTGGACGTGCATTGCGGATCCATATCGAACTTGCACAGGCCGTCCACATCGCAGAAATCGAACGTGCATGTGTTGAAATCGTTGCAGTCGAAATCATCGAAGCAGCCGCCACCCTGACTGCAATTGGGATCAACGCTGTACCCGCACCAGCCAAAGTCGCAGAAGTCGACGGTACACGAATCGAAATCGTCGCAGTCGACATCACTGGCGCAGCCGGCGAACTCCTCACAATCGGGATCCGGAACAGCGCAATCAGACACGCAGCGGCCATCCTGGCCGCAATTGTTGCAATCGCCATCCGGTTCCGGACAAACGCTGCCGTCGCAGAAGTCGTCGCCTTCGCAGCAATAGAAGAACTCTGCACAGTATTCCGCATTCGTGCCGCAATCCGGATCCGGTACGTCACACGGGAAATCACAGAAGCCGTCGCCGGGCCTGCAGAACATGTCGGCACAGTCCAAGTCCTCAGGAACGCACCCGAAATCACAGAGGCCGTCACCGCTTATGCAGAACTCGCGGTGGCAGTCGGGATCCTCGCCTCCCGGACAGAAGAAGACACAGACACCGTCTTCACCGCAATGATCGCAATCAGTATCGGCTGCTCCAAAATCCGTGCAGAAGTCGTCGCAGTACCCGTCGCCCGCCAAACAGTAGTCGAACTCCTCGAAGCAATCCGGATCACCGATTTGACACAAGTCATCGCAGAATCCGTCAAGCGGGCACGGATCCTCACAGTCAGGATCGAATCCCTGACATCCGGGATCACAGAAGTTGTCAAAGGGACATTCGAATGCGAACGAGTGGCCCGCACACACGGTGAACACCGAGAAGCCCACAGCCCCCGTGATGTCCTCGACCACCACTTCCATGTCCACGCAGCCTGGCTCCGCAAACTCCATCGTCGTCTCGAAACACCGGAACGGGTCCAATACGAAAGCGTTGTTGGCGGAAGGGAGAATGTGCCAACTGCAGAAGTAGGGCTCCTCGCCGCCGACGATGAACGAGTGCAGCGGGACGACTTCGCCCACGGGAACTTCATAGGGACCGAGGAATTCCACAAACAAATCATTAAACCCTTCAGCGAACACGAAGATGCCCAGGAACGCATGGGCCTGCTGGCCCACCGAATCGGTCACCACAACGCCCACGCCCAGGAATCCAGGCTCGTTGGCAGTGATTCCCGGCTGGCTGGCGTGCGGATCGCTGATTGTCGCCGTGTCGTCCACGGTACTGAAGGGATCAGCCTCGATGTACCAGTCAAAGCTCATCGCGCCTTCACCGCCCACCACGAAGGGTTGCAGCGTGCCGGGCACACCCGCTTCCAGCTCCAACGGTCCCTCGATGACGGCAAAGAGACCGCCTCCATCACCAAAGATGGGAATCGATTTGATTGTCACGGCCACACGGCCTGTCGCGTCAACCGCCAGCAGACCTACCTGAACAATGCCTTCGGCAAAAGCGCCAAGCTCGACAGTTTGGGTAAAGAAAGACTGAGCCGTCAGCGTCGAGTGAATTTCGTTCAACTGCGCGATGTCAAAGCCATCTTCGTTGATGATGTCCCAGCCGTATTCGACGGGTTCAATGGCTCCTGTCGATGACGCGACTAGTGTGATCGTCTCACCTGGATTCATCGAATCTGCCGAAGCCGAGATCTGGACGACGAAGCCGCCTTCATCTTTTTGGTCACCGCCTCCGCCAACGACAATTGTAACGGTGTCAGAGAAATCACACTCCGCGCCGGCGATGACCACGAGATACACTTCATAGACTCCCGCCTCGCCGTAGGTGTGACCGACCGTTTCGCCCGAGGCGGAGGTTCCGTCGCCGAAGTCCCAATAAATCGTACCCGGGGTCAAGTCCGTCGGGGTGGTTGTCGCATCGCTGCTGTTGAAGCCCTGCACGATAGCCTTGAAACTGACTTCCTCGCCGGTGTCGGGGTCTTCATTACTGGCCACGATCCTGGCTCCAAAGAATCCCTCATCGCCCAACACGAACGTAATGTCATCACTTGACTGCGCACCACTGTTATCTGTCACGGTAACCTTGAAACCGTATTCACCCGTGTTCGTCGTCGCATCCACGACCGCAGCGCCCCCGGGAAGATCCGAAACCGGCGCAGACGCGCCGGCGGGCATGCTGGTGACAATCCACTCGATTGCGTAAGGCGGTTGTCCGCCGAACGCTTCCGAAGCTCCGATGAACGTCGTGCCGTTGTTGGCTGCCGCACGTGCGGTCACGAATCCGTCCACGCCCAGCGGGAAATCCCGCTCTTGATCGCCGAAAATCGTGTCTTCCAAGTTGCCAAGTTCCGTGATGTTGTCCGAGCAGAGCTTCTCGGCTGCCTTGGCAGCCCGCTCCATGGCCTGTCCACAGTAAGGCGCACTAGGATTCGCCTCACACGCTGCTGCCAACGTGTCGGCGAACTGCTTCAACTCATCACAGAAAGCCGCATTCGCGCCACCGTTTTGAGAACTCGAACGCGTAGCGGTTGAATCGCTGTCCCGCGCCACGGAAAAGACGCTGGCGGTTGATTCACCGGTTCCCGTTGTGTATTCCCCACGGGCAAAGCCGAGACCGTCATTATAGGACAATGTCAGCGTATCGTCCCCACTCCTCACGGCCACAACTTTACCCTCATCGTTGAATACGGCAACGACCTCGCTGCCATCCTTTAGAGAAATGGCTGCCTGCGACACGCGGCCGTCGTCTTCGTAAACAGCCACTTCATCGCAGTCCGAGGTGATGGCCGCCGCGAGCAGGGAGTTGCTGTCGTCGGTATCCACGCTGACCAGAGCATCCGACGAGATCGACGAACAGTCCGCCGTGCTCGCTGTGGCTCCGCCTGTGGTCGTCGAGCCGGATCCACCGCAACCAACCAGCGCCATGCTTGCACAACAAGAAAGCGTGATCAGGAGACTCCGAATCTTCCCAAAATACGATCGTGTGCCTGCCATTGATATTCTCCGTGTCCTGTAATTAGACCTGTTTCTGAACCGCTCGAATCCACCTAAGCCCGACCCTAGCGAGGGCAAGCTTCGGATTTCTATCGGCTGTGATTTTCGGCTAGTTGTGTTCAATTCGGGGAATCACCCAGATGGCGCACAGGAAACGACGGCAGCACGCAGATGGTTCCATTACCCGCACTCTGAGCAACCCAAGCCTTTGTGCACTAATGGCCTACGGATAATTGAGGATCATGCCCAAAGAGGAAAACGGATCTCAAATGACGTGTGGTTTTGCGTATCCTCAGCCCGACACAAAGCCAATGGAGACAAGCACCCGCGTCGCAGACGCCGCAGGCGGAGCGTGCGCAGCTTCCTCACAGCCTGTTATCGGACAACTGAAGCCGTGGCAACGCGGATCGACTGCGAGAGATGTCTCTCGGGCAAGGGCCTGCCACTGCTCCGGGCGAGCCCGCTACGGTTTGCAAAGTCTGGCTTTTGGCGTAACTCCAACCTGTTGTTTCTGCGAGCGAGAGTTCTGACGACGGCAATGTCGAGAAGATTGCGTCGATAGCTCTTGATGCCTCACGCCATCGAGATATAATGAGCCTACCTCATACAGGATGTGGAGGTTTGAACGACGTATCTCGCTTGGCATATTTAGTTAGGAGTACTTTTATGGCCAATCCAAACGGAAATTTTCCCACGACGCTCGGCGCTGACGCCTCTTTCAAGGGACATTTGAAGTTCGAGAAGGGCGCATGCCTTCTGGGAAACTTTGAGGGCGAGATCTCCAGCAAAGGCGAGTTGGTCGTTGCTGAAGGCGCAAAAATCAACGCGGAAGTACAAGTCGAGAATATCCGCATCGACGGCGAATTGAGAGGCAACCTCAATGCCGCAAACAAAGTCCACTTGTCCGCGTCCGGTCGCGTGGAAGGGGACATCCACGCCGCTAGACTGGAGGTGGCGGAGGGTGCGGTGCTGATCGGTCAATGTACAGTTGGCACAAACGGCAAGGATCAGCCCAAAGGCGCTTCCAAAGCAACGCTGACTGGCCCGGGCGCCTCCGGCAAGCCGAAAGCTGCCCAAGCCGGACCCGACGAGTTCAAGAAGTAGGGATTCCCTGCCGCCTGAAGACGATGGGGCGAATCTGACGTTGTCGTTGTTGCGGGTTCTTCCATGCCGCTGGTCTCTAAGGAGTATGCCTCCGGATCGAAGACGGTCGTCTGCACGCACTGCCAAAATGAGTGCGAAGTGTCCAGGCGGGCCATGTCCATTTTCTGCCCGCACTGCCGCAAGCGTCTTATTCTCGAAGATTACGCGATCAAGAACTATACCAGCGTTCGGGAGTTGGTGACCTGTGGCGATGTCGTGGTCGAGAAACGAGGCCACGTCCGTGCAAGGATCAAAGCCGGCAATCTCACCGTGAGGGGCAAGATTCAGGGCGATGTGACGGCCCGCGGGTCTGTCAAAATCGGAAAAACCGGGCATCTCATCGGCGATCTGGAAGCGTCCGTTCTGGAGATTGAAGGTGGCGCTGTCCTTAAGGGTTTTCTTCGAATCGGCGGCGCGCCGCCGGCAAAGACCTGAGCGACGCCACGCCTTGAACAACTGGCCGCGGCGGCTCGTGCCGACTCCATTCGGAAGAACCCTGCCTACCTGATCAGCGTCCTACCGAACTTTGGCAATAAGAATCGTACGATCATCATCGGGAGGTCGACCCGATCCGAAACTGTCGACCGCCTTCACGACGGCGCTGATCAATTCGTCCGCGTCTTGGCTACAATCCTCCAGCACTCGGTCCAATCGCTCCAAGCCGAACAACTCACCGGACGGGTTCATGGCTTCGGTGATACCATCTGTATAGAAGATGATTTGATCCCCAGGACTGAGCTTGATCGAGTGATCCGCGAAATCGACACTCGGCATGATGCCGAGCGGGAGGGTTTGAGCTGCGTCGAGAGCTGTCATCGTGCCCTTGGAGCAATGTTTTACACGAGGCGGATTGTGGCCGGCAGACACGTACGTCAATGTGCGGCAAGATGGATCGTAGATGCCGTAGAATGCCGTGACAAAGCTCCCGTTATCCACGGTATAGCGCTCCGTCAAGTGATGATTAACATAGGTCAGCAGCTCACCTGGCGGGGTCGCCGGCCCGGGATAAGTATGGGCGATGCTGTGTAAGATCGCCATCACGACCGCCGCCGGCGTTCCATGGCCACTCACATCGGCGATCAAGATACCCCACTTTCCCTCCGGCAACTCGAAGAAATCGTAATAGTCGCCGCCGGCGCGATGCGACGTCTGGTAGTGCGCAGCAAGGTGCAGCGTCGGAATCTGCGGAAGATGCGCAGGAAGCAGGGATCGCTGGATCTCGGCAACGACTTTCATTTCGTAATCAACGGCATCGTAGGCCACTTGCAATTCCTCGGAGAGCGCAAGATTGTGCGTTGCCCTGCCGAAGAGATTCGACATCCACACCATCTCCGGAAAACGCTCACGATCGAACGCCCCCGGTTCGGCGCGCATCATGACGACCATGTTGAGCGCTACACCGCGATCATACTGTGGGATCGCCACCAAAGATCGCTGCCCGGCAAAGTACTCCGCAGAGGGATCATCATCAGCCACTTGGATTTCGTCAATCACCCTCGGTTCGTCACCATAGACCAATTCGCCAAGCAAGCCGCCTTCCATCACGGGGAGACGATCCCTCTCTTTCCACGGGTTGATTTCTTCCTTCCACTCGCTTGAGCGCGTGATGCGATAGCGCGGCGGTTCAAGGTCTCGCCGACTCACAGCGATCATACGATCCGACGGCAGCAGTGAAGACATTCGCTTGACGTAAGAACGTACCATGGCCTGCGGATCCGTCTGCAGGCTCATCTCCCGCATCGTCTGAACGACAAGCGATAGGCGGAGTTGCCAATCACCCGGGCCCGCGTCGATACCTGCATAGGGCTGTTCCGGCCGATCTGTTGGAGACTGAAGTCGGCTGCTCATGGCGAAACCTGCGTCCAAGACATGTAAAGACCCTTGACCATTGTACCGCAATGCCCGTACTCTTGAAAGCCGGTGGTGTATTCTGGATATACAATTCCACCAGACGCTCTCTGTATTGCATGAAACTGCATCCCGGCGCGATTCCCTCAATCGCACGCGCATCGGCCGCTCGCTGACACACCGAGACAGTGCCTGCCGCAGCCTCACGTGCGATGGGAGCACAAAATGAGTATGATGGACGCAGGTTCGACCGGCCCAGGCCCAAAAGTCAGGCCGCGTAACGCGTTTGGCCCACGTTCACATACCCGGGATCGTGCGTATGCAAAGTTCAATTCATATCTACAAGCAATCGCTGGCGATGTTGACCGACCTTTATCAACTTACCATGGCCTATGCGTATTGGAAGTCGCAGATCGGCCAAAAGGAAGCCGTCTTTGACCTTTTCTTTCGCCGCAATCCATTCGGCGGCGGGTTCAGTATTACTTGCGGACTCGCTTATGTCATCGACATCGTGAAGAGTTTCCGTTTCGACAGTGACGACGTCGAATACCTCGCCGGGCTGCGCGGCAGCGACGACCAACCACTTTTTGAAGCCGCGTTTCTCGATTACTTGCATAGCCTTCAACTTCAATGCAGCATTGACGCGATCCCGGAAGGAACGGTTGTCTTTCCGCAGGAGCCTCTCATCCGCGTGCAAGGCCCCCTCATCCAGTGCCAACTGCTGGAAACTCCCATGCTCAACAGTATCAACTTCCAAACTCTCATCGCCACGAAAGCCGCGCGCGTTTGCCGCGCTGCTCAAGATGATCCCGTTATCGAGTTCGGCTTGCGCCGAGCGCACGGTATTGATGGCGGCTTGGCTGTCAGCCGCGCCGCTTATATCGGCGGTTGCGCTTCCACTTCAAACGTACTTGCGGGAAAGCTCTTCGGAATTCCCATCAAGGGAACTCACGCTCATAGCTGGGTGATGGCCTTTGATGATGAGCAGGAGGCTTTTGCCAAGTACGCCGAAATCCTGCCCAACAACTGTATATTCCTGGTCGATACCTACGACACTTTGGAGGGTGTTCGACGAGCGGTTCAGATCGGCAAGAGTTTGCGGCAGCGGGGCCACGAACTGCTCGGAATACGGCTGGATTCCGGCGACTTGGCCTACCTCAGTATACACGCGCGAAAGATACTCGATGAAGCAGGTTTCCCCGATGCCGTCATCGTCGCGAGCAATGACCTGGATGAGCACATCATCAGCAGCCTGAAAAGCCAAGGCGCCGCCATCAACGTATGGGGCGTGGGCACCAAGTTGAGCACGGCCTATGATCAGCCCGCCATGGGCGGTGTGTACAAAATGACCGCCCTGCGCGACCCTGGGGGCGAGTGGTGCTATAAGACCAAGGTGTCCGAACAGTCCATCAAGACAACCACGCCGGGGATTCATCAGGTCAGGCGCTATCGTTTCCAAGACAAGTTTGTCGCGGACGTGATCTACGATACTTTGACCGGCCTACACGATGGTTGCACGATCGTGGATCCATCGGACATGACGCGCCGCAAGCAAATTCCCAAGAGTACGCAGTTCGAGGAACTGCTCGTACCCGTTTTCCGAGACGGCGAATGCGTTTATGACGCCCCCTCCATAAACGAAATCCGTGACCGCGCGGCACGGCAGCTCGCACTGCTCGACCCCAGCATCAGACGATTTACCAATCCCCACCAATATCCGGTTGGTCTTGAGAAACGGTTATTCGATCTCCGGACGGCTCAGATTCTGCGCGTCCGCGCGGTCAATCATGAGTGAGCGGGAGTGCGCCCCATTGAAGGCCCTCGTCCTCGTCGATTTGCAGAACGATTTTCTCCCGGCGGGCGCTCTTCCTGTCCCTGATGGTGATCAAGTGATCCCGCTCGCCAATCAGATTCAGCAGCGCTTCGATCTGGTCGTCGCTACGCAAGATTGGCATCCGTCCAATCACGCCAGCTTCGCCGCGATTCATCCGGGCAAGATGCCCGGGGATGTGATTGATCTGGATGGCTTGCAACAAACATTGTGGCCTGTTCACTGTGTTCAAAACACTGTGGGGTCC
>JACZTW010000272.1 GCA_022573485.1 Planctomycetota bacterium | reverse complement strand
GCCCGCCGTGCCGCACACAATCAAGGATCGCCTGGCGCTGGTAGCCGGTCAGCGCTTTCGGATCGGCGCTGTACCACACAATGGCATCGACCATCTCCAGCCCGAACCAATGGTCCGGCACAAGATCCGGCGAAATGTGCGCCACCCGCAACGGTTTTGTAAATTCGCTGGCATCCGGCTCCTGATAATCGCTTAGCGAGCGGATCTTGCCAGCCGTTTCGGCACCGATGTCGAGGACCAGAAACAACTCTTCCGAAAGCGGTTCCGGGTTATCCGGCAGCTCGACGCGACGAGTCTCCTTGCCGTTGTGGAACACCGTTATGGCGTCGCCTTTGTCATCGAGAATCTGGATGTTGAAAGGCCGGTCGGCAGCGCCGGTCTGCGGGTTGGGCACGAAGTAGAGCCACTGTTGCCGGGCCTGGCCTTCCAGACCCGCAGTGAGGGCGACCATTTCATCTGTGTAGATGATGTCGCCGTCGCGGTCCTGCTGCTCGAGACGGATATACACCGTCCGCGGGTCCTCGTTCGTCAGCGTCAGCCGCACCGCTACGGGGGCATAGCAGCCACGTCGATAGACGTACCGAGACGCGCCGTCGCCTGGAAAACCGACCGTCGCGATCTCTACGCCTATGTCTCCCAAAGCATTAGAACAGAGGAACAGTAGGATGGAGATGATCCGCACCGACATCGGCATCATATTATTATTCGCTCGCCAGGATGAAAAGTTCGGTGGCACTGTGCGTGGCTACCTTCTATACACTCAAACGCAAAGCGAGTCGCACACCGGCCAAATTGATCTTAGGTCCCGCATCCGGGCCGGGCAATGATAACCTCGCCCGAACATTATACCGCCGCCGGCCAATGGAGCGAATTTTGATGAGGGAAGTCCGGGACGAGGGTACCGCCGGAGATGGAAGTCCTTGGAACCGCAGACCTTAGGGCGCTGGCAGACATCCAGAGCCGCAACCGTCAGGGAACGTTCGTGCTGTGAAAAGAGCCGTGGGCTTCAGCCCGCGCGGATGTGCATAGGGGCGACGCTCTCGCAATACGCAAGTCCGCGTGGGCTGGAAGCCCACGGCTCGGTGATTCTGGAGCTTCGAATTGAATCCTAAAGCGCTTTCTTAGCTGCTTCGAGCACAGGGGCGTAGTCGGGCTCCTTGGTCAGTTCCGGAGCGATTTGCTGGTAGACCAGTTTGCCGCCCTTGTCCACCACGAACACCGCCCGGGCGAGCAGGTTGCCGAGCGGGCCGTCCTTGATCAGCACGCCGTAGGTCTCGCCGAAGTTGCCCCGAAAATCACTCAATGTCTCGACCCGCTCGACCCCGGCTGCCCCGCACCAGCGCTTCTGAGCGAACGGCAGATCGCGGCTGATGCCCAGCACGACCACATCGTCGCCCAGTCCGGCCGCCTCCTCATTGAACCGCCGCATTTGCGTGTCGCACACCGGCGTGTCGAGCGAGGGGAACACGTTGAGGATCTTCACCTTGCCCGCATAGCTGGCCAGCGTGGCGTCACTGAGGTCGTTCTTGACCAGTTTGAAGTCCGGCGCCGCCGTGCCGCATTCCAGGATCGGCCCGACCAGAGTCAATGGATTTCCCTTAAACGATTGTGCGTCTGTTCTTTCTTCCGGCATGAGTCATGCTCTCCTTTAGTGTGAATCCGCCCGGCCCGCCTGCGGATCGGGTTTTACTTTCCGTCTGCGGGCGCTGTTTTACACATCATCCACGTATTCATTTCGTAAGTGCAGACCTTTTTTGCAATTAAGGGGTCCTGCCGCACGAGCTTCTCTACTTTCTTCTTGTCCGTCATTCCGTAAACAGTGTAGCCGCCCGGTCCGTCTTGCAGGGGACCGGCGAAGAGTATGTCCCCGGATTGCAGCCCCTTGCGCAGAAACTCCAGGTGGTCGGCCACATGCGTAGAAAACTCGTCTGCGTTGGGGCCGTCGACATAGCGCACGATCACGACATCGCGGCACGACATGCCTTCGGGATCGCCGCGCTTGTCATCCGCAGTCGCCAGCAAGGCGCACGTGCCCAAGACCAGTGCTGCCATCGTCTTCATGATGATCCGCCTTTCTCAGTGAACTCGATTACCTCGGCAGGTCTGCAATGCGACATCATAGGCGCGGGCCTGAGGAATTCAACCAGCCTCACGGCGTGTTCCGACTGCGAAATTGACACTCTACGCCGCCGAAGCTAAGCTGCCCGTTGGTCCTGCTGATAATGTTGTTACTGCCACACGCCAAACGAGAAGCGAAAGGCAGTTGCTAAAACGCCGGATACGTATTTAGCGGTTATGCATTGCGTGAATGTCGGCCCCGTAGGGGCCTGATGAAAATAGCCCAGTCCCGGCGCGCCGGGGCTGGGATGGCGGGGTGCCGTTGAAGCAGTGAGTCCTGTAGGGACGACTGAAGTGAAGACGTCGAACGTCTTTGATCTCAAGCGCCTCAGCCGTCCCTACGGAACTGAATGCTGATCTTGGATCCGGAACCCAGCGATGAATCGCTGGGCTATTATCGAGTGTCCCTACGGGACGGCCACACGCCAAAATGATGCGACGCCGACCGCGACGATTCGAAGGAGCATAGTGATGGCAGTTGAATTGAAGAACATCCAGGTGCCCGCCACGGGCGAAAAGATCACCGCCGAATCCAACGGCCGACTGAATGTGCCCAATCGCCCCATCATGCCGTTCATCGAAGGCGACGGCACCGGGCCGGACATTTGGCGTGCGGCGGTGCGCGTGTTTGACGCTGCCGTCGAAAAGGCCTACGGCGGCGAGCGCAAGATCGAATGGATGGAGGTCTTGGCCGGCGGCAAGGCGCACGATAGAACCGGTGAATGGCTGCCGGAAGAAACGCTGACGGCTTTTCGGGAATTTCTCGTGGGCATCAAAGGCCCGCTGACCACGCCGGTCGGCGGCGGCATTACCTCGCTCAACGTCGCCCTCCGCCAGAAGCTGGATCTATACGTCTGCTTGCGGCCGATTCGTTACTTCAAGGGCGTGCCCAGCCCGCTCAAGCATCCGGAAAAGACCGACATGGTCATCTTCCGCGAGAATTCCGAAGACATCTACGCCGGCATCGAGTTCGAGGCCGGCACCGACGATTGCGAGAAGTTCAAGCAGATCTTCTGCGACGCTTTCCCCGAGCGGGCCAAGAAGGTGCGTTTCCCCAAGTCGACCGGCTTCGGCATCAAACCCGCCAGTGCCGAGGGCACCACGCGGCTGATGAAGGCTGCCCTGAAGTATGCCATCGAGCATGACCGCAAGAGTGTTACACTGGTTCACAAGGGCAACATCATGAAGTTCACCGAGGGGGCTTTTCGCGACTGGGGCTATTTGTGCGCCAAGGATCTCTTCGATGCCGTCGAGATCGACGGCGGCCCCTGGCAAAAGATGCGCAATCCCAAAACGGGCAAGGACATCATCATCAAGGACGTCATCGCCGATGCGTTTCTGCAACAGATTTTGACGAGGCCCGACGAGTACGACGTCATCGCCACGATGAACCTCAACGGCGATTACATTTCCGACGCGCTGGCTGCCTGCGTCGGCGGGATCGGCATCGCCCCCGGCGGCAACATCAACTACGACACCGGCCACGCCATCTTCGAAGCCACCCACGGCACCGCCCCCAAATACGCCGACCAAGACAAAGTCAACCCCGGTTCGCTGATCTTGTCCGGCGAGATGATGTTCCGCTACATGGGCTGGAACGAAGCCGCCGACCTCATCATCAAAGGCATCGAGCGCGCCATTACCGCCAAAACCGTGACCTACGATTTCGAACGCCAAATGGAAGGCGCCACCCTGCTCAAGTGTAGCGCCTTCGGCGATGCAATCATCAAGCATATGGATTGAGCGAGCGAGATTGGTTGCCGTTCTCCAAACCACCAAATGTTGGGTTGTGCCCGTGGGCACGCCACCACAGCATGGGTATTGTCCTCTCTGGGCTCACTTGCTAGAATTGATATGAGCGCAGGTTTTCTGCGCGATTGTTCGGATGATCCTCAACATGACAGCGATAGAACGCCGATTCTAGCTTAGAGGTTCGCAAGAGCGCAGAAAACCTGCGCCTCCTGTGGGAGGAATGAACCGATGCTGATTGAGCTGTTCGGACGCAACTTCGGATCGTTTCGCGACGAGTTCCATCTCTCAATGCTCGCCACCGACATCGACCCCGGCAACCCCCGTGGAGTTGTGGAGGTACTCTTGGAGGGCGAGGATGAGCCCCTGCGATTGCTGCGCTGCGCGGCCATCTACGGACCCAATGCCTCTGGGAAATCCACGGTCCTACAAGCCGCCGCTGCACTATGGTACATGCTCGCGTCTTCCGCATTCATGCCGTCGGATAGGCCTCTCGCGCCCTTTGAGCCGTTCCTTCTGGACAATAAAAGCAAGAGCGAGCCAATCAAATTGGGCATTCGTGCAGTTGTCGATGCTCGCGTCTATGAGTATCTCGTCGAGTACGATCAGAAGAAGATCGTCCTCGAAAGACTGACTGAATTTGCCCCGGATCAGCCGGAACTCCTTTTTGAACGTCGTGAGGGGGATGTTGAGGGGCCCTGGACAAACGATAAGCAATTCGTCCTGCTGGCGGAGTCTTTCAGGAGCAACGCGTTGCTGCTCTCCCTTGCGGACAGGCTCGCTCCCAAGCTGGCCAAAGGGCTGGCGACTGGCTTTGGTCGCCTGCTCAATCACCACGATCCTACATGGAATCGACATCCAAGTTTCGATGCCAAGCGTGCGGCGCGGCAGGCGTCGATGGATCGCGCTGGCTTTGGAGCTTGGCTTCTTGGTTGGCTGAAGGATGCGGACGTTGGCATTGTGGGTTACGAAACGAAAGAGATGAAACCCGCTGACGAATCAGCAGGCGAGAATCTAGGCAGCGGGCCGAACGTCCGCGAAGATCAAGAAATGGAATTCCAGCTTTTCCACGATGGCGTGGATGGGCCAATTGGTTTCAACTGCCGGCGCGAGTCAGAGGGCACGCGAAGAATCGTCGAACTATTGAATCCTGCATAGAAAAAGAAGCTACTTATGGTCCCAACTGGATTTTGAGCCCGGCGGCGCGAACGAAAGAACGCAGGAGGGACTGATGGCTTGCGATATCATCGGCCTCCAGGCGCGC
>JACZTW010000271.1 GCA_022573485.1 Planctomycetota bacterium | reverse complement strand
AGCTTCTCATACACGCGACAGGCGTTCGTTCCCGCAGGGTGGAAGTCCTGGGCCGCCGGAGCAATGGCCACACCCTTCATGCCGAGGTCGTGATAGGCATGATCCACATCCGAAAGCGCCTCCCGCACGTTTGCCGGATCCACGCCCGCGAAACCGATCATCCGATCCGAATGCTGCTGGACGTATTCCGCCACGTAATCATTGGGGACGTTGGCGCCGAGATAACGGCTCTTGAAGCCGACGACGATCGTGCGGTCGGCGTGTTCGCAGGCTGCCAAATGTTGCGGGGGAGAAGCCGTCGGGGCGTCGGTATCGAGTTCTGCTTGAGCGATGGTTGATGCTACCACTTGGCGCAGCCGCCGCGCTCGCGGCAAGAGGTGGTCAACCGTGCGACCGAGTTGTTGGGGCGATTCCCAGATGTGCGTATAGGCATCGACGATCATGACTGCCAAGCCCGTCTCAAAAACGCCATTATCGCAGGTTTCGTGCGATTTAGCAACGCCCAGCCGGCGGATCTGACGCGAATTGGTTCCGCGAAGCTTGCACTCAGGAGCCCTTTCGGGCTGATCCGAATGTGTTTAGCGTTTTCCCTACTGAGCCGTGGCCTTCAGGCCACGGACCGCTGTCGCGGCGACCTGCATGCGGTCCGGACCCTGAAGGGCCCGGCTCAAGGACATCCCAGGCCGGATTTGGCGTTGCGCTAAACACGTACGCTGATCCCGGCGCGGGGGAGGGCGCCGGGCACGAGACGACCCGCCGTCGAAGTGGTACAATTCCGGCGAGCGGGGGCCGATTTTCTGCCTGAAGGAGATTCGTTATGATCAAGCGCGGCACACGAATTGTGGTTCTGTTGATTGTGGCCGGCAATAGTGGTTGCGTCATGTCGCTCAGCAGTTTCAAGAATACCAGCGGTTCGATCGTGTCGCCCGATATCCTCACGCAGATCAAAGAGGGAGAAACCACGAGGGATTGGCTCATCGACCATCTCGGGCAGCCGACGGCGACGGAAGACCGCGGCGACGGCATGGAAGATCTTACCTACGAAGCCGTCACGCGCGTCGTGGAGCACTTCAACGTGTTGTTGCTGTTGTCCATCGAGAACAGCGTGGATCGAGTCGAGCAATGGGTGTTCGAGTTGAAGGATGACATCGTTCATCGCCATCATCGCAACGAGGTGGTTCGAGCCATCGACGACTAGAACAAGTTCTATTCCTGTTGGAGCGTTTCGGGGTCGATTCTTCCTTGAGGCTTCTCCAACCCGGGCGTAACACGATGATCGAGAGCGTTATAGGGCGCGAAGGGCGGGGCAAGACGATTTCACGTTTGAAGAGCCAAACAAATCCGCGATGGTGGGTTCTCAGTGCGGCCCTGGCGGTCGTCACCGTGAGCGGTTGCTCGACCGCGCACCCGATCCTCGAACCGTACGGCAAGACCTACTACCTCGACGGCGCCGGCGGCTGGGGCTTCGGGCGGCGGGACGTGCCCGAAGGGCTTCGACGCGGGGACTATCGGGGCGATTGCGAAGTGTTTGACTGGAGCACCACGCGGATTCCCCTGCTGGACCAAGTGGATCCGCTGGGCCTGAACAAGCTGTCGGCGCGGTCGCTGGCCCGTCGAATCAAAGCGTACAAGCAGAAATACCCCGACAATCACGTGAACATCATCGCGTTGTCTGCGGGGACGGGCGTGGTGGTCTGGGCTCTGGAGCGGCTCAAGGGCGAGTATAAGGTCAACAACGTGTTTTTTGTCGGCTCGTCGCTGGCGCATGCCTACGACATGGATCAGGCCCTGAAAAGCGTCGAGGGCAAGGTGTACGTGTATCATTCGCCGCGGGACCTGATCTTGCCGTGGGTCAAGTTGTTTGGCACAGTGGACGGCAGATTGGGTGCTAAAGTCGCGGGTCAACTCGGACTGCGAATCAAGGAGTCCTATGGCGGCAAGGTGGTCAACATCGGGTGGGAGAAGAAGTGGGAGCGGTTAGGATGGTCGGGCGGGCACACGGACTGCGTCGGACGGCCCTTTGTGCAATACGAAATCGCCCGGCGATTGCAGACCGAGCCCCGCAAGGCGCCCCGTGAGGAAAAACGTGCCGCCGCTGCGGGCCAATCCGCAGGCCAAGACCCGGCGCCGCAGAGCAGCAAGAGATAATCGGCGCCGCACGGCGGCCTTCGCGGCGAAATGCGTTCCCAAGAAAAAGGCCCCAACCGTCGTCGGACGGATGGGGCCTGATGTGTTTTGCGATCGTGCCGTTTCGGCGTCTATGCTTTGCCTTTCTTTTTGTCGGCGAGAATCTTGTCGATCCTTGTTTTGTAGGCCTCGGGGGTGCGCGGCACCTGCTTGAGCCCGTTGACCAGCACGGTCGGCGTGCCGCGGACCTTACACTTCTTGGCTTCGTCCAGGTCCGGCTTGAGGAGTTTGTCAATCTCGGCGGGGCTGGCCATCAAGGCGTCGAACCCGGCGAGGTCCAGGCCCATTTCCTCGGCGTAACTCCGCAGGATGGGCACGTCTAATTTCTTCGTGCCGCCTTTAATGATCTTGTCGTGCATTTCCCAAAAGGCATCGTTGCCCTTCTGCTTATGGGCGAAGATGGCCGCGGCGGATGCCGGCTTGGCTTTCTTGTGGAAGCTCAACGGATAGTGCTTGAAGACGACCTTGACGTCGTTCGGATATTCCTCGATGAGCTTCTTGAGCTTGGGAACTTCCCGGATGCAGTACCCGCATTGGAAATCGGAGAATTCCACGATCGTCACCGCGGCGTCTTTGGCGCCGAGGTAAGGCGAATCGCTGATGTTGATGTCGTAGATCTTGGTGTCCGGCGTCCTTTTCTTGCTCGCCGGTTTGGAGGCAGCGGCTTTCTTCACTTCCTCCAGCTTCGTCATCACGGCCTTGAACTTGTCGTTCATGGAGGCTTGGAGCGCCAGCATTGCCGAGGACAGGTTACGCACTTCTTCGCGCAGTTCCTTGATTTCGCTATTCGCATCGCCCTTCGAGGCGTCGTCTTGTCCATAAGCAACCACGGTCCAGCATGGAAGTATCGCGGCTACCAAACCCAGCAAGGCCATACGTTTCATCCGATTCATGTTCTCATCTCCAATCACACAAAAATAGTTTCGGTTTATTCGGGAACTGAAGTGCGGCCTCGTCGCCCAAGGCCACGCATCATTGCAAAAAGTATAGTTTATGAGCTTGTCAATAACAACCGGCCGGGATGTTGACGCTTTCTCACGGCGGCGCCGCCGAGTGGCCCGCTAGAACTCTAAGGCGTTGGACCCCAAGGATCAATGGCGTGCCATTTGACGTTCGGATCGAGCTCTGATATGGATAACCCACGGTGCTTATGGGGCTTAGCTGCGATTCTCGGGCTCCTCGCGATACCGCGGCGTCTGCACCAATGGGCCAACGAATACACAGGAAATGGAGACCGAAATGAGCACATCCGAATTGGCTGGAAAGGACTGCGTACCCTGCAAAGGCGGCGTGCCGCCGTTGGCGGGCGACGAAATCGCGCGGCTGCTCGAGCAGGTGGACGGCTGGTCCGCCGAGCGGGATCACCACATCACCAAGACGATCAAGTTCCCCGATTTCGTGCAGGCGCTCGCCGCCGTGAACCGCATCGGCGAGATCGCCGAGCAGCAGGGCCATCACCCTGACCTCTACTTGGCCTGGGGCAAGGTCCGCGTTGACACTTGGACACACAAGATCGACGGCCTGACCGAAAGCGATTTCATCCTCGCCGCCAAAATCGACCAAGCGCTGGGAATGTAAGGTTATTCAGGGAGCACGAGCTGAAGGTCGGCAAGGATCGGCCTGTCGATATCCGCGATCTCGACGCACTGATCTTCGCCTGGCTCTTCAAACATGACAACGTGGGATGCCCCGTCACCTTCAACCGGGAAGGAGATCAACATCATCCCATAGAAGCCGCTGCCATCATCGGCAATCGTTGGCCCCACAGCGAAGTGGGCGAAAGTTCTGCTTTTCTCGTCATCGTCATCCGTGGCCAAGCTCCAGTCCCGAAGATCGTACATTTCGCCACGGTGCTCTAAGTAGCCGAGTGACGGCCGGCCTTGTGCATCCACGAGCAGGGGGCGGAACTCGGTCTTCACTGATTTTGTGCCGCAACTGAGCGCGCAGACTACAAACAGAACTGAAAGGCAGGGTCGAGTTGCAATGCGTAAGGCGTGTTGCATGTGGGGCACCTCACTTGAATTATATCACATCGCCGCAGCTTTTCCAACGGTAGGCTTGATTTTCTCAGGGGGCAAGCGACCTCAAGCGGGCTCTTCTTCGTCCTCTTCTTCTTCCTCCTCGTCCTCTTCTTCTTCATCTTTCTCTTCCACGTCTTCCAGTTTCTCGCTGTCGTCCTCGACCTCAAAATCCTCCTGGTCGGCTTCGTAGCCTTGTGCGAGGTCTTGCTTGACTTGGGCCTGGAGTGCTTTCCAATCGTCGGCCGTGACGAGTACCTCGCGGGCCTGGGAGCCTTTGTAGTCGCCGACGATGCCGGCTTCGGCCATTTGGTCGATCAGGCGGGAGGCCCGTGAATAGCCGACGGTCAAGCGCCGTTGCAACAAGCTGACGCTGCCGCGCTTGGATTCCAGGATGATCCGCACAGCGTCCTCAAACAATGGATCACGCTCGCCGGTGTCGGCGCTGGAGCCGTTGCGGATCTGCATCAATTCGGGATGGTAGTCACACTTGCCCTTGCTCCGCAGATCAGCGACGGCAGCGCGGAGTTCGGAGTCTTCGATGAACGTGCCCTGGGCACGGATCAATGTTGCCGATCCGGGCGGCAGGAACAGCATGTCACCCTGGCCCATGAGCACCTCGGCGCCGTTTTGATCGAGCACGATCCGCGAATCCATTCGGGCGGCGACGCGGAACGCGCAGCGGCAGGGCATGTTGGACTTGATCAGCCCGGTAACGACTTTAGCCTCCGGGCGCTGGGTGGCCACCACGATATGAATCCCCACCGCGCGGCTCTTCTGCGCCAAGCGGGCGAGGTGGAACTCGACTTCCTTGCCCGAGGTCATCATCAAGTCGGCGAGTTCATCGATGAAGACCACGACGTAGGGCAAGTGCTTGGGGATCAGGGCTTTTTCATGGTCATTTCCGGGGTGGAAGCGTTCGTAGA
>JACZTW010000270.1 GCA_022573485.1 Planctomycetota bacterium | reverse complement strand
GCACGATGTCGCTGGGCGCTGTCAAGCGACGAGGTCAGTGTGAAGAGTTCCGCCGGTGGCTTGCCGTTTGGCGGATGTTCCGTAGCGAACGGGCGGTCACAACATTGTCCGAATGCCAAATCGAACTCATCATCGGCTGCATGTTCAGCGGCAAGACGACGGAGTTGATCCGGCGGATCGAGGCGCTGGCACCCTCGACACGGATTGTCACACTAAAACCCGCGATCGATGATCGCTACTCACCGACACACATCGTCACACACCACCGCCGGACCGCCACCGCCCAGACAGTCGAAAGCGCCCGAGCGATCCTCAACCGCGTCGGCGACGCCGAGGTGGTGGCCATTGACGAAATCCACTTCTTTGACGACGCGATCGTCGAAGTTTGCCAAGAGTTGGCCAAGCGCGGCATGAGGGTCATCTGCACAGGACTGGACCTGGACATGTGGGGCGACGTTTTCCCCCACGTTGAACGGTTGAGCCGCATCGCCGACACTACGGTCCTGACCGCCGAATGCAAGGTCTGCGGCCGCCCGGCCAACCGCACGCACCGTACGGTGCCGCTGCTGGACAACAACCTCGTCGGCGGCCCGGAGGAGTTCGAGCCGCGCTGCGAGAAGTGTTTCACGCCCCCCGCTGCTCCCAAGCCCGCAGCCACCACCGGATTGGCTGAGCCACCCCAATAACTCAAGGATTCCTTACCGCAGAGACCCGGGCGCCGCCTTCGGCCGCAGCCAAAGTAGCCGGTATGCGGTAGCCAGTAACGAGTAGCAAACAGCCAGTCGAGGACGGGCACGGAACAAACGGGGATCGCGGGCCTTGGAAAGCTTGCCCGGCCGACACGCAGAAAACGTCTGGATCGCGAATACAGCGAAAAACACCGCCCGCGCGGTACTCACCCTGGCCAATGACCAACCTCTCCGGGCGCGAATCGGCGAGTCGGCCCGCCGAACGGCTGTCGAGCATTGTTCATCGGATCGGGCCGCAGCGGACCTGGCGCCGTTGTACCTCGACTTGGCCCGGAAGCAGCCTCTCCGCTACGATGCTGAACTGGCGTCGGCACGGGCGTCAGCACGGGCGTCGGCCCCTGTTCGTCGTCAGGCCCAGGGCAAAAAAGGCGTCCCCAGCAAACACGACGCTTGATATTCCCGGCCTGATTTGCGAAAGTGGAGGTAAGGAGGGTGCAATCTCGAAGCTCGATCCCCACGTGAACACGGACTTTTCCAGCGCACGTGACGCCGGCTCGGGCCGGTGCCGGAACCAACTTTGATCGCACCTCATAAAGAAGCCAGGATCTGCGAGAAGCAGCCGGCGAATCTCCGATCGGGCGGCTGAAGAATCCGCCCAATTGCAGAAAACGATCGGGAAAAGCTGTTCCCACAGGCCTTGTGCTCGGCTACAATCCGACGCTTTGTTTCGTTCGCGATCGTCCATTGGCGACGGCGCAACTGGGGAGACACCGATGGGGGTCAGCACTAAAAAAGTGGCCATGCAACGCATTCTGATTGTCCGATCCTCCGAGCATGATTACGAACAGCTCATGGACGCGTTCGGGCAGAGCGCCTCCGTTCAGTTTGCCAATTCATTCGATGAAGCCGTCGAAAGAATCGGCAAAGAGCGGTTTGACCTCGTATTGAGCGACACGTCGAATTTCGTTCCCCTTGAAAAAGCCCTCGTCGCCCAGCAGGCCAGCACGGTGCTCGAAGCGATCGATCAGTGGGTGTGCGTGGTCGATCGAGAGGGAAAGTTCGTGTGGTCGAATCAGCAGCTGAACGAAGTCAACGAGGAGCTTCGCGTCAAGATCGTGGATTGCTGCCTGGAGCTGCTCGCGGCGCAATGGGAGGCCGACATCGACCCTGCGTCGATCTTGCGCACGCGGCATTTCAGTTTGAGCGCCAGCGAAGACTTCTATTATGAAGTGACAGCCGCCCCGATCATGACGGCCGACGGCGAGATCGGGCAAGTCGCCGCCATCGTCGCCGATGTCACCCCCGCCCGCAGGTTGCAGCGCCGCATCAACGCCATCGACCAGGCCGGACGCGAAGTCATGCGGCTGGACGCCCAGCAAGTCTCGAAACTCGATGTCTCCGAGCGATTGACGCTCCTCGAAGAAAAAATCATCCACTTCGCCCGCGACATCATGCACTTCAGCAACTTCGCCATCTACGTGCTGGACAAGAATACGAACAAGCTGGAATTGCTCATCAATTACGACTTGCCACCCGAAGCAGCCGAGATCGACCTTTATGCCTCCACGGAGGGCAACGGCATTACGGGCTATGTCGCCACTACCGGGCGAAGCTACATTTGCCCGGACGTCAGCAAGGATCCGAGGTATCTGCCCGGCATCGTCGAGGCCAGGTCGTCCCTGAACGTGCCGCTCAAGATGCAGGACGAAGTCATGGGCGTGCTCAACGTTGAAAGCGATCAACTGGCGGCCTTTACTGAGGACGACCGGCAGTTTGCCGCCATTTTCTGCCGCTACATTGCCATCGCGCTGAATACGTTTGACCTGCTGATCACCGAACGGGCCACCACGACCGGCAAATTGGCCAGCAATGTGCAAATCGAGATCGCAGCCCCGCTCAACGATATCATCACCGACGCCACCACGCTGATGGAGGACTATATTGGCGACGACGACCTCCGCCATCGCCTGCAGGCCATCTGCGACAATGTGATGAAGGCGAAGCAGTCCGTCAAGGACGTCGCGGCACCCACCCGCGGTCTGCTGGGATCGAAGACGCCCACCTTGCCGCATGATCCAGTGCTGACGGGAAAAACGGTGCTGGTGGCCGACGACGAAGACGCCATCCGGGATACGATCGCCGAGGTTCTATTGAGCTACGGCTGCGATGTGGAAACCGCCCATGATGGGGTTCAGGCCGTCAGTATGCTGGCCGAACGCTCCTACGACTTGGTTCTGACCGACATCAAGATGCCCGGCAAGAACGGCTATGATGTTTTCGCCGCAGCCAAGAACCGCAACGCCGATTGCCCCGTCATCCTCATGACCGGCTTCGGCTACGACCCCAACCATTCGATCATCCGCGCCCGCCAGGAGGGACTGTCGGCGGTGCTGTTCAAGCCCTTCAAGGTAGACCAGCTCATCAACGAAATCCGCAGCGCGATCGGCGCCAAGACCACCTCTTGAACACAAGTACCTCTTCTGGATGTCTGGAGTTGCAATGTTGCCCGGTGGAGCCTGTCCAAAGGACGATTCCATAGACGGATTTGGAACGGTACAATAACCCGCACCGCAGGGTTTCCCGACGGCGGCGGTGCGGGAGTGTTGAAGATATCTATCCGTGGAGTTCAGTCGATGATCTCAAGCCTCAAAGGGCGCAGTTTCGTTTCCATGACGGACTTTTCGAGCGACGAAGTCCTCGCGGTGCTCGATCTGGCGGCCGACCTGAAAAAAGAGACGGCATCGGGCAAAGCCCATCCCCGACTGGCCGGCAAGACGCTGGCCATGATCTTCCAGAAGCCGTCTCTGCGTACGCGCGTGTCGTTCGAGACCGGCATGACCCAGCTCGGCGGACATGCCCTCTATCTCGCGCCCAGCGACATCAAGCTCGGCGAGCGGGAGACGGTGGAGGACATCGGCATCGTGCTCGGGCGCTATGCGGACATCATCATGGCCCGCGTCTTCGGGCATCCACTCGTGGCCGACCTGGCCAAACACGCCGGCGTGCCGGTGATCAACGGGCTGTCGGATTTCGAGCACCCCTGCCAGATCATGGCCGACTTGCAGACCGTGCGGGAACGTAAGGGCCGGCTCAAGGGCATCCACATGATCTACATTGGCGACGGCAACAACGTCGCCCATTCGCTGATGTTCGGCGCCGCTCTGGTCGGCATGAACTTGACCGTCGTCACGCCACCCGGATTTGAACCCAGCGGCGCGGTGCTGGCGGAATCGCAGAAGATCGGGGATGGCAGCGGTGCTCACATTGAAGTCAGCAATGATCCTGCCGGCGCCGCGAAAGGTGCCGACGTGGTCTATACCGACGTCTGGGCCAGCATGGGGCAGGAATCCGAAGCGGAGGCCCGGAGTCAGAAGTTCAAAGACTATCAAGTAAACTCCAAGCTGCTCTCGGTCATGCACAAGGATGCGATCATCCTGCACTGCCTGCCGGCGCACTACGGCGAGGAAATCGAATACGACGTGTCACGCCTGCCCAACTCCGCCATCTTCGATCAAGCAGAAAACCGCCTTCATGCCCAGAAGGCCATCATGGTGGCGCTTTCGGGATCCTGATAAAGAGATTTAACCGCAGAGATCGCAGAGAAGAATGCAGAATGATGAAATACGAAAGAAGAAATGGGAAAGAGAAAAGAGAAAAAGGGAAATGCTGGCAGCCTCTCAGAGCTTACTTCTGTATTCTCTGCGCTCTCTGCGCTCTCTGCGGTTAATCTCTTGCCTGACATGAAACGACTGCTGATATGAGTGCAAACGAATCCAAACTGCTTGTCATCGCATTGGGCGGCAATGCCATCTCCAAGCCCGGCGAATCGCCCGACATCCCGAGCCAGTTCAAGACCACGGCTGAAACTGCCAAATCGTTGGCCGATTTGATGGAGGCGGGCCACCGCATCGTCATTACTCATGGCAATGGTCCGCAGGTGGGCAAAGTGTTGCGCCGTGTGGAGTTGTCCGTACCGACGGTCTATCCTCTGCCGCTGGAAATTTGCGTCGCCGATACTCAGGGCGGCATGGGCTACATGATTGCCCAATGTCTGGGCAACGAGCTTCACCGTCGAGGCCTGCCCGGCCGCGTGACGGCCGTGGTCACAACCATCTGTGTGGATCGGCACGACCCGGCGTTCGACCGTCCGACCAAACCGATCGGCAGTTTCTACGACAAGCAAGCTGCCGATGAATTGCAGCGCAACGACGGCTGGACTATGACCGAAGTGCTCATCGGGCAGTACCGCCGCGTGGTGCCGTCGCCCGCACCCATCGAGATAATGGAGAAGGAGGCCATCAAGAAACTGGTGGCCGGCGGCGAAATCGTCATCACCTGTGGAGGAGGAGGCGTGCCGGTGGTCCGCAATGACGACGGGCAATACGAAGGCGTAGCGGCGGTCATTGACAAGGATCTCGCATCGGCTCTGTTGGCCAGGGAAATCGCCGCCGACGGCATG
>JACZTW010000022.1 GCA_022573485.1 Planctomycetota bacterium | reverse complement strand
CGGCTGCAGGAAGCAGGACACGTCCGAGCCGACCTCGGCGGCGATGTGCGCCAAGTCGGAATCGCTCACGCGGCCGTCGAGACGCCGGCTGAGCAACATCAGGACCGCAGCCGCGTCGCTGCTGCCGCCTCCCAGCCCCGCGCCCAGCGGAATGCACTTGTGCAGTTGGACCCGCATCGGCGGCAAAGGCCCCGCGCGATTGGACAGCAGTTCGATCGCGCGCCAGATGGTATTGTGGGTATCTGTGGGTACGGCAGGGTTGGTACATTCTATTTGAATCGCGGGATCGTCCCCAAGGACGAGGTCGATCCCATCGTACAAAGTTACCTTGGCCACCACGGACTCAAGGTCATGGTAGCCATCCGCCCGCCGACCCAAAACACGCAAAGTAAGGTTGATTTTGGCCGGAGCGATGGCCGAGTAACGGTCGCCGCAAAAACCAGACATTCACTGAACCACATCAAGCTGCTGTCAGCCGCTCTATCCTCTATTGAACTTGAAATACGCTCAAAAGTCAACGAGCACGCCTAAGTGGTTCCGCTCAAAGAACTAACGGCCACCGGACGGCGTCCAGAATTCGGCGGTCGGCCGAATTGAGGTGGCAGGGATTGCCTCTCCGCGCGGCCACCGTGGCATGGCCTTTGGAGCGATAATGAGGTACCATGTCCGCAGGCGTGCAGTGTGGGTGGCGATCGAAGAACCTCATGCGCGCCATTTGACAATTACTTGATACGACTATGTATTCGGGCCTGCCCGAATTGTCCAAACATTGTTCCCGTTCAAAGCTGGAAGGAGTTTCGTGATGAAGAAGACGATTGCAATGTTCGCAGTGCTCGCAAGCCTGGGTCTGTGGAGCGCGTATTCGTCCGCCGGTGACGAGAAGGATCAAAAGAAATCCGCCTCGGATGCAGTCCAGGATGCCATGCTGGAGACCATGATGAAAATGGGCGCCCCGGGCGCGCATCACGAACACCTCAAGGTGCTGGCGGGCACATGGAAGACGACCACGAAGATGTGGATGGGTCCCGGCGAACCCGGAATTTCGCAGGGCGTGTCCAAGAACACTTGGATTCTCGGAGGACGTTTCCTGCAGATGGAGTTCAAGAGCTCATCCCAGGAATTCCCCTTTGAGGGCTTCGGCGTGTTGGGTTACGACAACGCCAAGAAGCAGCACATCAACCTGTGGTGCGATACCATGGGCACGATGATCCATGTCAGTTACGGCACGTGTGACGACTCCGGAAAGGTCTTCACCTACACTTCGTCCTATGATTGTCCAATGACGGGGCAACCCAAGAACGTGAGAATGGTCACGAAAGTGATCAACGATAACAAGCACGTCTTTACGATCCACAACATCGACAAGGACGGCAAGGAGACCCAGGAACTTGAAGTGACCTACGTGCGGGCCGGCTAGATTCTGCCTGGAAATGGGATTTCCGCAGCGGTGATCGAGAGCGCTTTGATGATTCCCGCACTGCACAGGCCACGCAACGGGATATTGATGCGACTTGGGCGCGTCTGCCAAACGGCAAGCCGACGGTGGGCTCTGGCGCCCAGACTTCGTCGTTTTGCGCATGCTCTTACTTTGCGATCTCGGGCACCGGGTGCAAACGCCGGCTGTCATTCTGGCAGAGCCGCGACACAATCGACCGTTTTGACAGAGGCTCGAATCCACTCGGTCGCGCCTCTTTTATGTAACGAGTTGCGTATCAATGCATTAGGTTCGCAACCTTGTGGGATGGATTGTGGCATCGGCATTGCATGTAGACGACTTTGAGGGAGAAGTGTGTGCCCTGCCGGCGGCGTCGGCAGGGCGTTAATTGGATCGATCGAGGCAATTCGGACACTCGAACTTCGAGGAGTAGCCACTATGGCCAAGTTGGGAATTCGCCCGCTGGGCGACAAAGTGATCATCAAACGAGTCGATGCTGAGGATGTGACCGCGGGCGGCATTGTGCTGCCGGACTCGGCGAAGGAAAAGCCCAAGCGCGGGCTCATCAAAGCCATCGGTGACGGCAAACTGCTCGATAGCGGCGAACGTTCCAAGCTGCAGGTCAAGAAGAACGACGAGGTTCTGTTCACCAGCTACGCCGGCACCGAAGTGAAGGTCGGCGGCGAAGAGTACATCATTATGGATGAGAGCGACATTCTCGCGGTCCTGGACAGCTAGCCCCGCCGAGCGGCGGAGATAGAGGAGACTACGATGGCAGCAAAGCAAATCGCATTTGATATGGAAGCGTATGAGGCGATTCGTCGCGGCGTCAAGCAGTTGGCCCGCGCCGTCAAAGGGACGCTGGGGCCGTGTGGGCGAAATGTGGTGATCGAAAAGTCGTTCGGCGCCCCAACCGTCACCAAGGACGGCGTCACGGTAGCCAAGGAAATCGAACTGGAAGATCCCTACGAAAACATGGGCGCCCAGATGGTCAAGGAAGTCGCCAGCAAGACGAGTTCGGTGGCGGGCGACGGCACCACGACGGCCACCATCTACGCCGAAGCCATCTTCGACGAAGGCCTGAAGAACGTGGCGGCCGGCGCCAACGAAATGGATCTCAAGCGCGGGCTGGACAAGGCCTGCGAGGCGGTCGTGGAACAACTGCAAAAGATGAGCACCGACGTCAAGAACGCCACTCAGGTCGCGCAGGTCGGCACGTGCGCCGCCAATCAAGATACCGAGATCGGCAAGCACATCGCCCGGGCCATGGACAAGGTCGGCAAGGACGGCGTCATCACCGTCGAGGAAGGCCAGAGCCTGGAAACCACTGTCGAACTCGTCGAAGGCATGCAGTTTGACAAGGGCTACATCAGCCCGCACTTCGTCAACAAATTCGAAGACATGACCGTGGTGCTCGAAAAGCCCTACATCCTGATCTTCGAGAAGAAAATCAGCGCCATCAAGGACATTGTGCCGGTGCTGGAGAAGATCGCCAAGGCCGGCCGCCCGCTGCTGATCGTCGCTGAGGACGTCGATGGCGAAGCGCTGGCTACGCTGGTGGTCAACAAACTGCGCGGCACGTTGCAATGTGCGGCCGTCAAGGCGCCGGGCTTCGGCGATCGCCGCAAGTCCATGCTGGACGACATCGCCGTCCTGACCGGCGGCACCGCCATTTTCGAGGATCTGGGCCTGACGCTCGAGAAGACCGAGCTCAAGGATCTCGGGTCGGCCAAAAAGGTCACCATCGACAAGGATAACACCACGATTATTCAGGGCGGCGGCAGCACCACCGCCATCAAGGGCCGGATCGACCAAATCAAGACGCAGATCGAAAAGACAACCAGCGACTATGATCGCGAGAAGCTGGAAGAGCGCCTGGCCAAGCTCTCCGGCGGCGTGGCCCAGATCAGCGTCGGGGCAGCCACGGAACTCGAAATGAAGGAAAAGAAAGCGCGCGTTGAAGACGCGCTGCATGCCTGCCGGGCCGCCATCGAAGAGGGCATCCTGCCGGGCGGCGGCGTGGCGGTGTTGCGGTGCTTCGACGCACTGGACGCGGTAGCGAAAAAGCTCAAGGGCGATCAAAAGACGGGCGTTGATATCCTCCGGCGGGCATTGAGTTCTCCGATCCGGCAGATCGCGCACAACGCCGGGCAGGATGCTTCGATCGTGGCCATGAAGGTCGCCCAGAGCAAAGACAAGAATTACGGATACAACGCCATGACGCACGAATACGGCGACATGATCAAGATGGGCGTGATCGTGCCGACCAAGGTCGAGCGCGTGGCGCTGCAGAACGCGGTGAGCGTGGCATCACTGCTGTTGACCACCGACGCGATCATCAGCGAAATCAAAGAGAAGGACGAAAAGGTTCCCGCAGGGCCTCCCGGAGGCATGGGCGGCATGGGCGGGATGGGGGGCATGGGCGGCATGATGTAGTCCTCGCGTCCGACGTTGTTGCGTGCGTCCTCACCCTCCAACGAACCGCGGGCGTCAGCCCGAGCGGACTTACGAAGAGTGAGGACGCTTCGCGTTATAGCGCGCGCGACCTCAATGCGATTGAGGGCGTTACACCGTCTGAGGATCCGCGTGGGCTGCTCGGGACCGGGTCTCGAAAATGGATTGCGGGAAATCCATTCTGCACGATGCGGGAATCTCCATGATGCGAGACTACGGAACGGTCGCAGCAACGGTTGCGAAGAGTCTGTCGCCCGATGCGGGACGTGACCGTCGTATGCAAACCGTCGTTGACCGGTTGTGGGAGCACTTGCAAGATACCGGCGTTTCGTGGGTTGGATTTTACCTCTACGTTGCGGAGCGGGAGGAAATGGTGCTGGGCCCCCGTCGGGACAAGCCGGCCTGTTCGCCGATCAGCCTGCACGGCGCCTGCGGGCGGGCTTTTCGCGACGACGCGGCGTTGATTGTGCGCGACGTCAAGGAACTCGGCGAAAACTATATTGCCTGCGATCCGAAAGATCGCTCTGAAGTCGTGCTGCCGATTCACGATGCAGGCGGCGCGCCGATCGGCGTGCTCGATCTCGACAGCTTTGACGTGGGCTCGTTCGATGAAACCGACGTCGCCGGCTTGCAGCGCGTATTGGCCGCCGCCGGGCTTAGGTGCAAGTAGTTCCCTCCGTTCCGCTACAGATTTCCCATCTTCACCCCCATAAGCCCACCAAGAGCCCTATCTTGCGTCGTGTATCCTACGCTTGGTTCGGGGGTAGCTGTATGACGAACGATGAATACCACACACGATTGCAGGAACTTCTCGACAAAACAGCGGAGTTGCCGCCGGAGCAACAGGCGACGCTGTCGCCATTGATCGAAGAAACGCGGATCATCCACGCGTCGATTCTCGACAGCCGGCGGCACATCGAGGACGCCCTCGCAACTTGGCGGGTCGAATTGAAGTACTTCCTATTCTCTCTCGAAGCGGCAGCCCGCGAACGCGCTGAGAACAAAGATTGATCCTCCAGCGGCGCCCGGCCGATCCGCCGCGGCGGACCTCGAATGCCGCGTCGCCGCCAACGCTCCGCATTTTCACCCTTTGACAAACTCGTGTGTTTGCGTGTAAATGGAGCGGTGGAGGATCGCGCTATCGCCAAACACGCATCCGAATTCCTGAAGCTCGTCAACGACGCCAAGTCGAGAATCACCGAGTGTACCGTCGCCGACGTGAAGCCGAGGCTCGACGCCGGTGAGAAGTTTTTTCTCGTGGACGTCCGTGAAGAGCGCGAGTACGCCGCCGGGCACCTGCCCGGCGCGGCGCATCTGGGCAAGGGTGTCATCGAGCGCGACATCGAGCAGGCCGTCCCGGACACCACCACCGAGATCGTGCTGTACTGCGGCGGCGGATATCGCTCGGCCCTCGCCGCGGACAATTTGCAGAAGATGGGCTACAGCAATGTCATCAGCATGGACGGCGGCATCCGCGCTTGGCGCGAAGCGGGATACTTGATTGAAAGTTGATCGGGGTGCGCCCACGTTGGGACAAGGTTTTCGACCCTCGCGTGAACAATTTCGCGATGACGAGGAGCACCGATGGACGGTTTCGGCACGAAGCAAGTCTTGAACGTCGGGCAATGTCAGCCCGACCACAGCTCGATCCGCGAGTTTATTCAGGCTGAGTTCGGAGCGGAGGTCGAGTATTGCGCGGACATCTCGGCCGCGATGAAGCGGCTGTGCGAACAGTGGTTTGACTTGGTGCTGGTCAACCGAATTATCGACGCTACGCTGGACGAAGGCTCGGAGTTGATCCAGCAAATGAAAGAGTCGGAGTTCCTGCGCGAGGTGCCCGTGATGATGGTGAGCAATTTCGATTCTGCCCAGATGGCAGCTGCCGATCTCGGCGCGGTTCCGGGCTTCGGCAAAGCGCACCTCGAAGAAAACGAGACGCGGGAACTGCTGCGGCAATACCTCGGAACGCAAAGCCCGACGGCGGATGCCTGACGCCGTTAAGTGGCCAGCAATTCAGCCACGCGCGGCTCTTTGAGCACTTCTTCAGTGGGCACCATGGTGATGACATGCCAGGGGCAGACCTGCGCACATAGTTTGCAGCCGATGCACACCGGCAGGTCGATCGTGCAGATGCCCATCGCGTAGGCCGGATGCAGCGGGTCGGTGACCTTATCGATGCAATCCACCGGACAGACCACCACGCAGGCATCGCAGCCTGTACACAGATCTTCATCCAGGATCGCAAGTTGTTTGGGAAGTTTCTTTTTCTTGGCCATTCGGATCGCCCGCACAGAAGACTCAGGATTGAGGACTCAGGACTGAGTGCTGAGCCGCCTGCGCGCCGGAGCTTGGGCGGCGGCACGTGCTGAGTCGGTCATCCCGTTCACATGAGACACTATAGGATAACCATCGGCAGCTTATCCAGCAATATTGCGGCGGCGTTTTGTCGGATCGACGGCCTTTGAATAGATGCGCGTGATGCGGGGTCGGGTGGCGTCTTTGAAGGTGTCCTCAAGATCGTCCAAATGCAGTTCCTGCCCGCCTTTGGCGATGATCAGCCGGCGGGCCAGATCCCCTTCCGTCTCGTTCCAGTAGCCGCAAGCTTCGGGAACGAAGGCCACTTGAAACCCCCTGCCCAGCAAGCACAGGGCCAGGCGTCGAATCGAACGTTCCAGGCCCACGCCGAAGAGAATGAGGGACGCGGAGCGCAAGCGGCTGAGCAGGCGGTCCGCCTTGGGGTTATCGAGGAAATCCGCCGTCCGCCGGCGGAACACGATCTGGCGGTTGCTTTTCCACAGGTTCTTGGGCAAGTCCAGGCTGTTGTTGGCTTCGACGAAGAGGCGTTTTTGGAGCAGCGTAAACGGCAGCTTCTTTTCGCCGGTGGTGCCTTCGACGCAGTGCCGCGGGAAACCGTCGTGCGGCGGTTCATCCTCACGGTGGCTGTCGACCGCCGATACGATGGGCAGGTGATACGTGCGGCTCAAAGCGAAGATCTTGCGCAAATTCCTGAGCAGCGCCTCGCGATTCGCTACCGGAATCGCACCCCTCGCATCGAGGAAATCGTGCTGCGTATTCATGTCGATCAATACGTATTTGTGCATCGCCATGCTCCCTCCTCACGGGATAATAGCACCAAGCCCATATGGAATCGAACAGGCCGGCGGGGATTTTCGGCTAGATGATAAAACTCAAATGTACGGGCGTGAGGGTCGGCACGGGTACCAGCACCAGCGCCGGCGGGAAGTCGATTTTTTCGGACGGAGAAGGGGTTGAGTTCGCGCGTCGGGACTACTCGATCTCGACCTCGGTATTTTGGAACCACACGATCAAATCATTATCGGTCCCCTGGCGATCGAAAGTGGCCACAACGTCCAATCGGCCGTCGCCATCGATATCCACGGCATGGACGCTGTTGATCGGGAAGAATGGGCTGGTGCCAACGGTTTCGGAGGCGTCGCCAAGCAGCGCGTCGGAGACCACGAACTGCTCTGACCAGCTCTCGAACGGCGAATCGCCCAGCGGCGTAAACCAGCGGATGTGCCCGCCGGCCGCCGCGACGATGTCGAGTTGGCCGTTGCCGTCCAGGTCGGCGATCGCCAGCGCAGTCGGCACCAAATTGGAATACTGCACGATATTGAACACATCCCACGGAAAGAACTGGGCCGCCGGGTCCAGCGGTTGCCGGAACCACCGCAGCAAGCGGTCGGATTGCCCCAGGGCCAGCACGTCACTGAACCCATCGCCGTCCAGGTCGCCGATCTCAAGGATGTCCAATCCCGCATCGCTCTCGCCGATGGGGTGGCGAGACAAAGCCTTGGCACAGGAATCGATACAAGGATCAATACAGGAAGCGACACAGGGATCGGTGCACGGATCGATACAGGCATTGACACAGGGATTGATACAGGGATCGGGCGGGTCGCTAAGTTCACAATTTATCGGCGGGTTCGAATCACAATTTAGTCGTGGAACAATGACCTGCCAGGTGATGTCAAAGGTCTTGGACGTCGGCCGCAGGGCCACCACGTCCAAATTGCCGTCCAGATCGACGTCCGAGAAGCGTGCCGAGGAGATGTTAGTGAAACCGGTCTGGAGCAGCAGTTTCTGCCAAGGGCTGATCACGGTCGCCGTGCAACTGTCATCCTTGCCGTCGAAGTTGGTGTCCTGCCTGGTTGGAGGTAACGGTAGGCCGGTGTCCGGGTCTATCTCTTCAAATTCGTTCTGGCGGATTCTGTCGTCGGCTGGGTTGATCCATAGTTCGACTTGCTTGGTGGCATTTGTTTCGTCATCGCAGCCGTTGAACGCTGCCAGGATATCCGGAAAGCCGTCGGCGTTGACATCGGCGACGTCCATGGAGGCATAATTTCGTACGTTTCCGTCAAAACCTGGAATTGAGGATACCCTCGCTTCTTGATCGAACACAAACCCATTCAAGTCAATTTGATCGATCAGCTCGCAGTGGAAATTGCGCGTCAAGTTGAATTCTACCCAGTCGAGGCTATCGCTGGGATCGGGCGGCGCGAAGAGTATGATGATCGATCCCTGCTGGCTTGCGCACTCGTCCGCGGGCGTAAGGCCGTTGTCCAGGATGCTCATGATGATGTCGAGATTGCCGTCTTGATCCATGTCGGCGACTTTCAGCTCGCTGACGCGCACAATGGGCCCGGAGCCGGCCACGGAGAAACTCTGAAACGAGATGGTCCCGTCGGCGGCGCGCTGTTGGAGGTGGACTTGGATCGGCTGGGATTCGTAGGCTGCGGTGATCAAATCGACCAGCCCGTCGCCGTTCATGTCCGCACTGATGACTTGGTTGAAGCCGGCGGTATCTTCACCGGTCGGATCCACTTGCAGGGCCGGCCATTCGATGAGTTCGCCGGGAGCGTCCTCGCCTGTTTGCCCGCGCACCAAAGTGGGCAGCGCGGGGCAGCCGGCCGTCGTGATAACCAGACTCGTGATCGCGACGAAGAAGAGTGCTGAGTGATGAGCGCTGAGTGCTGAGTGCTGGCGCATGAGTCGATTCCCGCGTTGTTTGTTGTCCGTCACGCGCAGCCCGCGAGGGCCGCAGCCGTGTCGAAGGGTCTATCGGTACAGGGATAATGTGCTAATCATATCGGTCTGCTTTTGACGAATGCTGAAGCGAGACTGCGGATTGCAGACTGCGGATTGTGGATTGCGGAACGAGGAACACGCCGATTCCGGCTATTTAGCCCCGGGCATGCCCGGGGTTCTGCTCAGGATGAGGCGGTTCATTTATCGCATTACGATGCAATTACTTGTTTCGCGTGCGGAAGGCCCTACGATCGTGGACCCACCGGCGGGCGCGGGTCGTTGGCGAGGTTATCGGTCCTGGAAATCGTGACGGGGTCTGCGATGCCTGACAGCCGACAACTGACATCTGACAATGTTCAGCCGCAATCCGGCCAGCTTGCCGGATCTTCCGGCAGGCTCGTGGTCTGGAGTGTTTGTCTGCTGGCGCTGGCGATGGTGGTGGCGCTCGCTTCGGAGGCTGTTCGTGCCGCTGTCCGCGAGCAGGTTTTTTTCATCCTGCCGCCGCTGATCGGCTTTGCGTTTGCGGTGGTGACCATCCGAGCACTCCGTTCTCAGTGGTCCGCAGGATCCCGGGCATGCCCGGGGCTAAATAGGTGGAAGTTGGCGCAACGGCGTGCGTTTCTGCCGGTTCTGCTTTTGATTCCGATCGCGGTACAAGTTCTGTTGATTTACTTCGTCCGCACGCAACCCGCCAGCGATTGGGCTTCGTACTGGCAATCCGCCGGCCGACTCTTGAGCGACGGCGAATACGTTTGTGAAGTGGGCAACGGGCAGGAGTTCCGCGCCCGCAAGCCGCCTGGCATGGCTGTTTATCTGGCGCTCATCCGCGCAACGTTCGGCGAGTCCGTCATCGCTGCCCAATGCGTCAATGCGCTGCTGATTCTCGCGGGCAACGTGCTGTTCTACCTCGTGGTCCGCCGGCAATTCGGACAGCCGACCGCCGCCTGCGCCACGGCGCTGTATGCGCTCTGGCCGTCGCGGATCCTGTCGGCAGCGTTGCTCAGTTACGATGCGCCCGGCTCCCTTGCGGTTCTGATCCTGTGGTGGCTGGCGGATCACCGAGGCCGATGCCGGTCGGCTGCAATGGCCGGCGCCGGCGTCGCTGCGGGACTGGCTGCCATGTTCCGGCAGCCGTTGCTGCTCCTGCCGTTGGCGCTGCTCCTTTCCCGATTGATGATACGGGAAGATCGCCGAAGGCTGTTCAAAGATGGACTGCTGTGCCTGATGGGTCTCTCGCTGATCCTCGGCCCCTGGACCTATCGCAACTACCGCGTGCTGGGCACGCCCGTGATGACGTCTACCATTGGCGGCCCAAGTTTGTACCGCAGTTTTCATCCCCAAGCCGGTCGGTATTACACCAATGTCGGCTGGGAGGAACTCGTTGCGGAGTCCGGCGGTGATGAAATCAAGCTGAATAAGCTCGGCTACCGCCGCGGCCTGGAGTTCATAGCCCGGGATCCGCTGGCGGCTGCGGTCCGTGTGCTGCGGAACTGGCATCGCCTCTTCGAGAGCGACCACGAAATTGCCGGCTTGGTGTTCGACACGCCGGGCGGAGGTTTCAGCCCGCGCGTCTATCGCATCGCCCGGGCTGCTGCGTGCGGTGCATCGGATGTGTGGTATGCCTGGCTGGCACTGACGACACTGCTGGCTGCCGGGATTGTCCTCCGGCGCCGAAGCCCGCCGAAGAGGCTTCAGGTTTCAGGCTACAGGCTACAGGCGCTTTCCCCAAAGCCTGGAGCCCGGAGCCTGGAGCCCAACCTGCTCTGGCCGCTGCTGGCCATTGCGACCGCCGTCGTCATTCACGGCGTTTTCGAGTCGCAGCCGCGCTACTTCGTAATGTACCAGTGCTTCTGGGCGCTGCTCGCCGCAACGATGTTGCAGGCCTCGCTGGAACCGAATCTGCTCGGCGTCTGGTCGTCCCGTAGGGACATTCGATAATAGCCCAGCGATTCATCGCTGGGTTCCGGGTCCAAGACCAGGATTCAGTCCCATAGGGACGGCTGAAGCGTTCGACCACAGAGGCCTTCGACGATTTCACTTCAGTCGTCCCTACGGGGCTGGCATCTCCACGGAAGTGTCACCGGCGGGTCGTCCGCAGGCTTACCAATCAACTTGATTGACCCCTCTGCCGCCCGAATCTATACTTGATTTGTGTCACTTGGATATCCGGGGTTTTACTGTTGGCAGAATTGATCCGTACAGATTTAGCCGTCCGGGCTGAGCGGGCGGTGCTGGTCGGCGTACTGCTGCCCGATTCCCGCGTGGACCGACGCAATCCACTCGGCGAACTGGAGCGGCTGGCCAAGACCGCAGGCGCGAAGGTGGTTGATTACATCATCCAGCGCCGCCACAAGATCGACGCCGCGTATTACATCGGCGCCGGCAAAGCGGAAGAGATCCGCGCCCGCGCCGAAGCCAACGACGCCACCCTGGTCATCTTCGACAACGACCTCTCGCCGGCTCAGATTCGTGAACTTGAGAAGATCACCCACTGCAAGATCCTCGACCGCGCGGAATTGATCCTCGATATCTTCGCCGCCCGGGCTCAGACGCATCAAGCCCGGCTGCAAGTCGAACTGGCCCAACTGGAATACACCGCCCCGCGACTGCGCGGCATGTGGACCCACCTCGAACGGATCGCCGGTGTCGGCGGCGCCACGGGCGTGGGCGCCGTCGGCGGAATCGGCACGCGTGGGCCCGGCGAGCGCCAGATCGAAATCGACCGCCGCCTGGTCAGCAAGCGCATCGCACTGCTCAAGGGCCGACTGGCGGAGATCGATCGGCGGAAGCTGCGCGAAGTGCGCTCGCGCGGCAATGAGTATACGATCGCACTGGTCGGCTACACCAACGCCGGCAAGAGCACGCTGCTCAACGCCCTGACCGGCGCCGGCACCGGTGCCATACACCCGCCAAAGTCGAGGACAAACTCTTCACCACGCTGGATACCAGGACGCGCAAGTGGGATTTGTCTGCAAAGGCTTCAGGCTTCGGGCTACAGGCTTCAGGTGCTCCTGCTGAAGCGCGGAGCGCGGAGCCCGGAGCCCGAAGCCCGAAGCCTTCCGCCTCGTCGGGGATGGTGGTTCTGGTTTCGGACACCGTCGGCTTTGTTCGCGATCTGCCTCACCAGCTCGTAGCTTCGTTCCGGGCCACACTCGAAGAAGCCATTCACGCTGATCTATTGATGCACATCGTCGATGTGTCCTCCCGCACCGCCGAACTGGAGATGGAATCCGTCAACCACGTCTTGGCGGAGCTCGGCTGCGCGTCTAACGAGACACTCGTCGTGCTGAACAAGTGCGACGCCGTCGTCGATCAGACGGAAATCCAGGTTATCGAGAGCAAAGTTCCCGATTGCGTGCGTATTTCGGCAAAGACCGGAGACGGAATTGACGACTTGCGCGAGTACGTCCTCAAGCAAGTCGGCAGTCGGGCGAACCATGTCACCATTCGCACACACGCGGGTAATGGCGAAGCTTTGGCATTTCTGGATCGTCACGCCACCATCCTCGATCGTCGATATTGTGACGAAGCTGACGCTTGCGTGACGGAAATCGACGTCCGCATCTCGCCGGCTAAGCTCAACCAGTTGCGCCATCGGATCGATGGTATTGAAATCGTTTCGCCGCGCCCGCAGCGTCCTTCACCGGAGTCGGACGTATGATCCTATTCTCAGAACACCGGGCATGCCCGGTGCTAAATAGGTTGCTGTTCGTGGTTCTGATCGCGCTGTGCGCCGCCTGCGCCACCGCTTACGGTGATAACGGCCGCATGGTTCGAGTGACCCTCGACTTGAACAACGGCCGGCAAATTATGGGCTTGGCCGGCGATTACGATGACGTGCTTATCGTCGTTCAGGTCGGCGCGCACCTTACCACCGTGCAATGGGACGACGTCAAAACCGCGTCCGCCTACGGCGCCCGGAAGAAGATCCTCGAGTCGGTTCGAGGCAGCGCCCAGAACCTCACTGCGGAAGACCACTTTCAGTTGGGCTACTTCCTGGCCACCCGAAACAACCGCGCCGCAGCCGTCGCGGAGTTCCGCAAGGCCGAACGCCGCAACGCCGGCTTCAAAGAGCGCATCAAAACCGCGTGGCGCGAGATTCGCCGAGCCCGGGAGCGCAATGACACACGCAGCCGCGAGCCAATCTACTCCCAACGCAAAGACGCTCAGCATTCAGCACTCGGTCCGCAGTCCTCAGTCCTCAGTCCTCGGTACTCCGAAGAGCAGCATCGCCAGGCTGTCAAAGCCTTCAAACATTTCGTTGACACCGAAGTTCGCGACAAGATCGCGCCGGATCTGGTGCTGCTTGAGACGCGGCACTTCCTGATCTGGACGGATTGGCCCGAGGCCAAGCGCAACTTGATCCCCGACTGGGCGGAGCAATTGTACAACGTCATGTGTGACGAGTTCGGCTTTCCCCGGGATGATCCGATTTGGCTGGGCAAATGTCCCCTGTTTTGCTTCAAGAACAAACGGCGTTTCGAGAAGTTCGCCAAGACCATCGACGGCTATGACGGCACGAAGGCGCTGGGTTATACCAAGACTACCGACAGCGGATACGTCCACGTCGTTTTGCGGCGGCTCGGCAACCGGCCCGCAGACATTGACAAGTTCGCGGTGACCATGGTTCACGAAGCGTCGCACGCCTTCATGCACAACTACGGCCTGCCCTTCGGGTCTGAGCCTCAGGGTCGAAGACCGACGAACCTGCCGCCGTGGCTCAACGAGGGCCTGGCCGACTACATCGCCGAACGCGTCCTCGACGACCGCTGCCCGACGGGTGAGAACGCAGTGGCCTTGGCCCGGGAGTATGTTGCCCGGAACAAATCGATCCGAGAGGTGTTTGAATATCAGACCAGCCCGCCCGGTCATTTCTATCCGATTTGTCAGAGCTTGGTCCAATACTTGATCCAGCGCGACGGTGACGCCTTCGTCGCCATGATCAACGACCTCAAGGCCGGCATGGATGCGGAAAAGGCCCTCAAGAAGCACTATTCGGGCATGAATTTGAACGTCCTGGACCACTCCTGGCGGACCTGGATCAAGAAAACCTATGCGCCCGGTTGAGGGCCGATACCATCCTTTATGAGCAGTCGCAACGTCAATTGAACGATACACTATCTGTTCTATAATCCTGCGGCAGATGGATCCCGGTGTGCCCTCGTGAACAGCAAACTCAAGAAGACAATCTCCGTATCCGTGCGAACGCTCATTTGTGTTGGGGCGTTGTACCTCGTGCTGCACAATGTCAGCCTGCACGATGTCGCCACGCTGGCGGACGAAGACAAGACGCAGGTCGTGATCACGAACTGGGAAACCGTGCAGGAAGACGAGAGGCTCAACGATCCGAACACTCTGCTCGACGTGCTCGTGAAAATCGATAAGGCGCCCCACGAGATCGCGTTGGGCCAGCTCCACAAGAAGAAGGACGGCAGCCCCGATTTTCAAATCGGTTTGTGGACGGTCTTGAGAAGCAGCGATCGGATGATGCTCCTGCTGGCCCTGCTCCTCTTTGCGCCCGTGGCCCTGATTCAGTCCGCTCGCTTCACTTTGATGGTCCGCGCCCAGGAAATCGACCTCAGCTACTGGGAGGGAATCAAGCTGTCCTACGCCGGCAATTTCCTGAACTTCGTCGCTATCGGCAGCACCGGCGGAGACATCTTCAAAGCCTACTACGTCTCCTGCCACACGGACCGCAAGACTGAAGCAGTCACGACCGTGTTCCTCGATCGCGCGGTGGGGCTGATCGGTCTGATGATCATCGCCGCCGTCGCCATGTGCGTGAAGTTCGACGACCCCCACATCCGCGAATGGTGGCCGGTCATTGGCGGCATCAGCGCCGCAATGATCGTAGGCATCATCGTGATCTTCTCGCGCCGGGTGCGGGCCCGAATCGGACTCGATCGCCTGATCGCCAGGCTGCCGTTTTCGGACCATCTCAAGCGAATTGACGCTGCCACGGTTCGCATGAGACACCACAAGAAGCTCCTGCTCGTGGCGCTGTGCATGACGCTGCTGCTGCAGGGCATCGCCATCACCAGCATGACCGTCGCCGGCATTGGTTTGGGCATGGAGTTCAGCATCGATCTCCTCGCCGGCTATTACGTCTACATTGCCTTGGCGCTGCTCATCGCCGCCATCCCCATCACGCCGCAGGGCGCCGGCACCATGGACGGCGCGTTGCAGATCTTCTTTCTGGGCGCGTATGGCCAGTACTCGCAGATCCTGTTTCTGGGCGTGGCCATGCGTCTGTTGCAGTTCGTGTGGTCGCTGCCGGGCTTCATCGTTCCCATAACCGGCGCTCATCGTCCGAGTAGTGACAAGATTGCCCGGCTTCAAGCGCTCGCCACCTCTTCCGAATCGTAAACTTCCCTGTCGCTTTAGTTCACTTTTGACCATCGACTGAGGATCCGTTCGCCCGTGCCATTGTGCGTTTGGTCCGCCGCGGCGGATCAGAGAGAAAATGCCAAAGAGTCGGTGCCGGGTGGCTCAACCCGAAGACAGGATGATGAACCCCACAACTTCTGAGAACCACAGCCTGCTGATGCCATTGCAGGAGGCCTGCCAGCGGCGGTCCGTCGCTGAGATCGAACTCGAACCGCAAGAGGGCGAGTTGCAGTTGGGGCGCACGCGCCTCATCACGTGGGGGGATGACGCCCTGTACATCGATCGTCCGAACTACAACGGCATCCCTCTGGAGATCGTGCCCGGCACGCTGACCACGATTCACTTCATCACGGACGGGGAACGCTTCTCCTTCCGTTCGCGGATTACCGAGGACTGCAACGTGCCGCTCGGCGACGGGCGCTCGATTCCGGGCTTTGCCCTCGAAGTGCCGGACCACGTCTATCGCGACGAGCGACGCAATGACTTCCGCTCTTCGCTGGGCAGTTGTGCGGAAGTGATCGGCACGCTCAAGACCTTGGATGCACCTGTGGAGGACGCGTTTCGGGCGCGGGTGATGAACATTTCCGCGGGCGGCCTGGCTCTCATCGCGGTGGACCTCAACGGACACGAGCTGGCCAGGGGCAACCGATACCGAATCGAGTTCGAGTTGCCGGGCATTAAGCGGACTTTCGAGTTTCAAACGGAACTGCGGCACCTGCGCAATCTCCGCGGCAGCGGCTACGTGCTGGGTTTGAAGTTTCTCCCGGTGGCCGACGCCGCTCAGATGCGGCACGCAGTGAGGCAGATATCTCAATTTGTCTCCAAGCAGCTCAAAGCACACTGACCGCCTGGGAAGATGTTTCGGGGCGCCCGCAGCGCCAAAGGAGTAGACCAGCAAATGAACTACGCTATTGAACTCAAACCGAGTCAGTCGAGGCGCGTCCTGGAATACGCCTGCCGGGCCCAACTGGAGGCCCGCCTGCTGCCCAAACCCTGGACCACACCCAACCCCATCGCCTGCCGGATCGTCGACAGCGATGACGACAGCATCACGCTGCAAGCTCAGCCTCCGGCCTCCGCCGACTTCCGCAGCTTTCTCAACATCTATTGCCAGATTGAACTGGACCTGGATGACGGGCAGTACTTCTTCGACAGCAACATTGTCAGCGTTCGGCAGGAAGGCCAGCATCTGAACCTCTCCGTGGCCTGGCCCGAGACCATTCTCGTGCAGCAGCGCCGGCGCTCGAATCGATTGCCGCTGGCCCGCTCCTCGATCGTACAGCTCAGCCATCGGAACGGCGAGCGCCTCGATACGATCTCCGGCCGGCTCTACAACCTCAGCGAAGACGGCATGGCCTTCCAGGTGCTCAAGGCCGACGTCGATGCGATCGAACTCGGCCAAACCTGGTGCGCCTGCTTTGAAGTGCCGGAACAGGACCATTGCTACAAGTTCGAAGGGACCATCTGCCGCACCCTGCCATCGTCGTCGGCCGACGCCGTCATTCTCGGCATGCAATTCAAACATGCCACGATTGATCTGGACGAGCTCAAATGTCTGCGCGAGTTTTTGAACGATCGCCAACACTCCGGCGCCGCATTGGGAGAAACCTCATGACTCAGCTCCTGGAAGTACAGGATCAACGACGCGACGAAATACTGACCGATGCAGCCGACCGCCAAGTGCAGGTCGTGTTGTCTCATCGCCTCGACAGCGGGTGGACGACATACAAGTCCCGCCTTCTGCAGGCCGACTCGGCCGGCGGCTTTCTCATCATCGAGCACCCCCAGCCGGCGCCCGGGCAAGTGCCTCCGGAGCTCGCCCCGAACGAGAAGATCGGCCTGGCCTTTCGCCGCGGGCATAAGAAGTGTCTGTGCGCGGTCGAGATCGACCGCTTGACGACGTTCTCGCTGCCCGACGGCCAATCCGTGCCCGCCGTGCAGGTGCCCTGGCCGGACAAGCTCCAGGAGATCCAGCGCCGCGTGTACTACCGCGCCGACGTCCCGCCCGGCCGGCGCATCGAGGTCTGCATGTGGGACGGCGGCATCAACGATCGCGACGCGGCCGACCTCCAGCACGTGCCGCACCACATCGGCCTGCTGCAGGACATCTCCGGCGGCGGGTGCCGCATCGAGATCGACGCGGCCCGCGATCCGCAGTTGCGCGCCGGCGACACCGTCGGCATTCAGTTTCAGCCGGACCCGCGATCCGAACCGCTGCGCCTCGACGCCATGTTCCGGCACGCGGACGACATCGGCCGGGGCAAGCTCTCGCTGGGCTTCCAGTTCGTGGGGCTGGAGATGACCGCCCACGGTCGGGCCACGCTGCAAGGCCTGTCGCGTGTGGTCAGCACGTTCCTGCGTATCCAGGCCCGCCGCAAGAACAAGCGCTTTACAAAGAACTACAACCGCCGTAGATAAGGGCGTATGCGTTATGCGATTGCCGACACCGCCTGGGGCCCGGTGCTCTTCGCCACCAGTGGCACCGCCACCGGCGACGGACTGCGCCGCCTGCTGCTCCCATTGCGGCCGACCGCTGACGCTGTCACTGGCGCTGGCGCCGGCGCTAGCGCTCGCGCCGTCGCCCGCCGGCAGTGGCCCGGGGCCGACTACGTCCCCAACCTGCTGCCCCAATTGCAGCGGCAGATCCAGCGCTACTTCGACGGACTGCCGACCGACTTTTGGATCAAGCTCGACTTGAGCGACCGCACTCCGTTTCATCAGACGGTCCTGCGGGCCTGCGCCACGATTCCCTTCGGCGAAACGCTGACCTACGGCCAGCTTGCCGATTTAGCCGGCCGCCCCGGCGCCGCCCGCGCCGTCGGCAGCGTGATGGCCGGCAATCCGATTCCGCTGATCATTCCCTGCCACCGCGTCATCGCCGCCGCCGGCCGCCCCAGCGGCTTCTCCGCCCCGGGGGGAGCCCACACCCGCAAACGCTTGTTGCAGCTCGAAACCCAAACAACCTGCGCCCAAGCCCAATAAGCGCTGCTCCCAATCGACGCCATCCGCATCCCGGCCTTCGCGTTAAGTGCAAAATGGCTTTGTTCGGCCAATTAGCTTTTCGGAACCTTGGCCTCCTTCGCGGCGTGTTGGCCAGCCCCCTGATTTGGACTGTGAATTTTGGACGTTTGGATTCTTCCATAATTCTCTCTTCACGCTTCACGCTTCACGATCGACTCTTCACGCGTTTGCTCCGCGCGCAGCGCGTCCCCACAGGCCGCGCCCACTTGTATAACTTGCCCGGCGCTCGTTGGAATTATGAACGCACACCGATCAGCGAGAGAGGCCATGCCAGACGCGCCGCTTCGCCATGGGTAAGCACATTCACAAAAACCAAGCCCTGAAAGGGCGACAACACACCAGCCCAGGGCAAAGCGAAGCGGCGACAGCCGTGCCGCATCGCCCTGGGCTGACCTGTTCCAGCCCCTTCGGGGCCGAACCTCAGGATCGAACGCGGCGACACACCGCCGAGGTCAGACGCCCGTTGACACCGCCCCCTCGCCGCTGCGATAATGCGGGCCGGCCGCCGCTGTGGAGGTCGATACGCGCACGCCGTCCGTGGTAGACTACCCCGGCGAAGACGGCGGCAAGACGGCCCACTACACGCCGCGCTGGGTCGCCACGACCGGCGAAAAGGGGCCGTGGAGCGAAACGGTGAGTGCAACTATCCGGGCGTAGTGTATGTACGTTCGAAACATATCCCGGCGTTGAGGCTTTGCGTTGACCGCGGTGCTACAATGCGGCTGCTTCAGGAATCGAGTGGTGCCACGCCTCTGTCGAGACGGTGGGTAGGAGGTCGCGAGCCGAGCGACTCATGGCAAAAACTGGGGCGGCTTCAATTGCGGAGTGGCTTGAAGCTTTGGTCGAAGAGCCAACTCTAGCCGGGTCGGCGACTGCTATCCGCGCGGCTGGCGAGATAGTGGACACGGATGATAGGAAGCTACCCATCGTGCAACGGGCACGGATCGTGCTGAATCATGATGGAAAATTGGTTCAGCCTGTATCCGGCACACTTTTTCTGCCGCTGGAGGATGCGGATCTCAAAGGAGATTTCAACGTCGTCCATAGGCAACTCGCGGAGTTAAGCTGTGTACGAGAATCGCTCAGCCTTTTGGCGATCCAGGAGTTGGATAGCTCATCGGAGCTGCAAGACCTATTAGTGAGACGCGGCCGCACAAAATTCGAAACCTCAGACTGGGAGCGATTTTGGCAATTGACCAGAAAAGTCGATGTAGATCGGGCGAAACAACTCATTGAGGCGCACTTGCGAACTGACTTGGCAGTGAAGACT
>JACZTW010000269.1 GCA_022573485.1 Planctomycetota bacterium | reverse complement strand
TGATGCGGCGAGCCGATCCCGCGCGATCACTTGCCCTGTCCTGCGGTTGATGCGGCCAAACTCCAACACCCCGGTGGGGCAACTCTGCACACATGCCGAGCAGCGAACGCACTGGGGATCTTCCATGGGAATCCCTTTGTTGGCAAAGTTCATGACGTCGATGCCCTGGTGGCAGACGCTTGTGCACACGTTGCAACTGATGCACTTGGACTTCTCGGAGATGATGCGGAACTGGCTGAAGCGGGCATAGATGTGCATGAGCGCCGCCAGCGGGCAGGCAAAGCGGCACCAGATGCGACCGGAAAACCAGAAGTAGAACGCCACCCCGAAGATGCCGGCCCAGAGCAGATCGACAGACCAGACGTAGTTGAGGTAACGCATCAGCCCGCCGATCTGAGATCCGTCGGCACGTTTGCCGTCGAACAACAGGCTGTACGTTGCCGACGCCCAGCCGCCGGGGGTGATCCATGAGATGACGCGCAGCACGAGCAACGCCGTGATGATCCATAGAAAAACCTGGCCGATCATGTTCAGGCGGTTGAACAATGGCCCGCGGGGCATCTTGTGCCGGTGGGCATCACCCATCGTTTCCGCCAGCGCGCCGCAGGAACATATCCATCCGCAGTAGGCGCCCTTGCCCCACCGCCAAACGATCAAGGGAATGATCACGAATGTCTGCACGAGACTGATGATGAGCCATGCCCAAATAGGCTGGTAGGTGAATACGTTCCAGAACATCAGCGGCCACGCGAGAATGAAACCGACGCTGCGCCAGTATTCTCGCCCGTGGTTGTCCCATTGTGTCAGTGGAAACAGCGCATCGGCGACCGCCTTGCCGAAGCCGCCATCGAAAAGGCCGTTATGGCCCATCCACGGCAGCATGATGTACGGCAGCAGAAACAGCGGCACGCACTGGATCGCCATCAGCGTCAGCGTCTGCACTTTGACGTAAGGCGTTCGGCGGCGTTTGATCCGTTTGATGCCGAATATCACAATGCACAGGCAATAGGCCAGTGAGTACCAGAAACTCGGTTCCCGCATCGACAGCCAGATGGTGCCCAACAGGTTCGACGGGTTTGCTGGATCGACAAGGTTGAACGGAAACAAGCCATTGTCCTTGAACCACCCCTTCAGCCCGAAGCCGGCGTCGCTCTTCCAGTGATACAGGAAGAAACAAAACGCGAAGAAGAGAACCAGGCTCACGTAGGTCAATGGTTTCCACTCGCCGCGAATACGCACACCGCTGCGGCGGAAGAAATCCAGCGGCGCCTCCCGGCCGATCATTACGAAGACGGCTTCCGCCGTGATCGCCTCGTCGGTCCCCTCGGCGTTGGTGATGACCACCTCACCGTCGTTGATCTCCTTGGGGTGACTGGACATCATCAGCCGAAGCGCCCCCACGCGGCGGTGGAAGGGCTTGCCGCAGCCGGGGCATTCGCCGTCGGCGGGGTATCCCCTGAGCTTTCCGCCACACCCTTCACATTCGTCATCGGTCGGCCGATCCGGGATGAACGGCCCCGCCGCGGTTGCCACCAACTCGTCGGTGGGCTGCTCGACCCCGACATCGACGTCGGCCTGCGCCGCCAGTGCGTTGATCTTGTCGACGTTCTCCGGCTTGGGTCGGCTGAACTGCGCTTTTCGGTAACTCAGCGTGACCTTGGAACCACAGGAGGTCAGCGCGATGGCGGTCTCCAGCGCGTTGTCGCCCCCGCCGACGATGACGATGTCCTTGCCGCAGAAATCCTTGGGATCATGCAGGCGGTTGTAGACGATGTCGCGGTCTTCACCCGAGATGCCGAGGGTCCGGTAGTTGCCTGACCGCCCGATGGCGACAATCACCCGGTGGGACTTGAGGGTTTCATCGTCATCCAGTTCGATCTCTAGTAAGCCGCGGCGGCGGACGATTCTGTCGACATGCGCGATGCGCGGCGTGATGTCGCGTTGCTGAAGAAAAGTCTGTAACTCCTCGACCAACCCTTCCTTGACGTCTGATTTCGGGCCGAATTGGAGTTCGCCATCCGGCGTCATATCCGTGGGATAGGTGTAGATCGGCTTGCCGCGGGGAAAGTTGACGATCGTAGAGAACGGCTCCGATGACTCGAGGATTTCAGCCTTCAGCCCAGCACTGCGGGCCTCAGCGATTGCCGCCACCCCAGACACTCCAGCACCCACAACGACGAGGTCGTACACATCGGGGTCATTGCGTGTGCGTTGCTTGAAGGCTGGGTCTTCGACGATTTTGCGGACTGCTCTAGCGCCCGAATGTGATGAGAACTTCAACAGCGGGATGCCGGTCAGGTCGCCGACGATGGAGAGCCCCGGCACGTTTGTCGAGCCGTCCTCATTGACCAGCGGCCCCTTTTCAACGTGCCCCGCCGGCCACTGGGTGTGGAGCCACCTGATATATCGCTTGATCTGCGAGATCATGATTTGCGCCGCCAGTCGCGACGGTCAGCATATCAGGATACGTGTCGGTGTGGTTCGTGTACGGCGCCCTCGTCACCTCATCGACGACTACGCGGAGCACTTTCAAGCGAAACGAAATCACCAGGGATTGAAGAATCGACTCATGAACCCGGAGAGGTCGACGTCAGATCGAGCCAATGAACCGGCGCACTGCCGACAGCGGCTGGGCGGCATGTTGAACTTCTATCATCGGAGGGCCGCATGGATGTTCGGCTGAATAATGAAACAGCACGGCATTGGACTGAACGGAACAGCCTCAACCGATCCACGAGCCACGGTTTCAACGTTCACAATTCCTTATTTGCCCGGCTCATCCAGCAACGATGGTTGGTTGGCGAGCGTTGCAACGCACAGAACAACATATGCGGCGGCTGGGACTATTCCTTGTCGGTACCAGAGACGGTGCGTTACGCGCTCAGCCACAGCTTCACGATGAGTGCCCAAGGCCCGTTACGACACGCCTGGCCTACACGAGAAGCTCATCCTGACGTCTCTGGAACTTTGCTACAACGGAGCAGGAATAAAACCCGTCCTGGAGCAGGTTGACCATACAGGTGGGTGGCCCACCATGTCCAGCGCTAGCCACAATTCTGACGCGCATATGCACGCCCTCCAGTGCATGGAAATCTGGGGCGGCAACGCAGCGATCCACAGTGTAATTTCCGTTCCTGGTATTGATGCGTGGATTTCATCCGAACCGTACCACGGCGATGCGTATGGCGGCGACATTCACTACATCTCCACCTGCGGAGGCGGGCGGATATCGCGATTCGTGATCGCAGATGTCTCCGGCCACGGCGCCATCGTCAGCAGCGTCGCTCATCGGCTGAAGTTGCTGATGCGCAAGTACATCAACACGCTTGACCAGACTCGCTTTGCCCTGGCACTGAACCATGAGTTCTTGCAATTGGCCGAGGTCGGCCGATTTGCCACCGCGTTGCTCGCGACGTATTTTGCTCCGACAGACCATCTCATTATCTGCAACGCCGGGCATCCACCGCCGCTCTGGCACCACGCCGTCACGGGAAACTGGGAGTTTCTGGATCACGACACGCCTCACCGCACCACCACGGCGGTGAACTTGCCGCTGGGAGTGATCGAGCCCACAGACTATGTCCAGTTTGCGGTCAAGCTAGCCAAAGGCGACATCGTGCTGATCTACACCGATTCGTTGGTCGAATCGACGAACGAGAAAGGCCAGCAACTCGGCGAACAAGGATTGCTCGAATTGATTCGGCATCTGGAGTTTGATCAACCGCAGAATCTGCACCGGCAGCTGTTGGCCGCGGTGGCGGCGTATCGCGGCAGAGCTCCGCCCGATGACGATCAGACCTTGATGGTTTTGCACCATAACGCTGCCGACCCGCCCAGCCTGTCGATTGGTCAGAGGATGGGCGTCATGGCCAAGATGCTCGGCCTAGTCGGCCACTGATGGGCACAAGCATTCCTGAGCGTTGCCTCGCATCACTGCTCTGTGAATCGCCGGGGCAACGGGGATCATAGTTGCACGATGCCGCGGGCATCGCACGCCGCCTTACCGCCGCCGGAGCAGGGCAATAGTCCAGTCATGCGAAATAAACGAGCCGGCGTCCCTGTTCACACTACAGACTAGCGCGGGCTCGGCGCGTACGAGATGACGACACGCCTGGCGTACCAGGATCAGTTGTTGCCGGCGTGTGTCGTCGCGCTTGTGACTCTTGAGGTCAGCGCCAGGATGCGTGAGCTTTATCTATGTGATTCCGAACCGGCTGTGCATCGTGCTTATTTTTGGTTGACTCGGTAATTGTGGTCAATATTGAGGCGTCGTCACGACGCGGAGGTGCGGCTGTGCTCAATTTCGAAGTACTCGAGTCCTCGGATCCGGCAGTCGATTTTCACATTGCCCGATCCAGGATCCCCGGCGGTTGGCTCGTCTACATCACCCATTCGACGTGTAGCGAAGCTGGATGCTGCTTCGTTCCCGATCCACGGCATGAATGGGACGGATCGTCGCTCCCACCGGAGCAGGAAGCCAACGCAGAGTCGGGCATCCGACTGGCGAGTTCCTGACTTCGCATCCCGGTAGGGTTTCATTAGTTGTCCGCATCGGTCAAGCAAGCCTGCGGCAGTCGCCCGGTTCCATAACTCAATCGAATTCACGAAGCGGTCCGTGCCCTGCCAATAGCGAAATCTTGACCATTCTTTCCTCCCAAGCGCCCCTGCGACACACCTGGCAGGGGCGCCTTTTTCCTTTGTTGCTGGCATCGATCAAAACAAATGATTGAGCGAACAGAATCAGCGATCGGGAGTGGCCGGACGTTGAGCTTTGCCCAGTCTTCCTCCGGCTTCGCCGACGTACCCCTCGCATGATCGCAACGCGCGCCGTCGATCCAGGGAGCTTGCAGGAGCGCCCTGTGGGTCTCATCTACCACAAGACTACCTGACTTCCTGCGAATATACTTGAATAGAGACTCAGATCTGGCGATTCTGATTGAGTGTGTTAGAGTGAACCCTAACTGGAGTCTTCGTTGAACCAGAAGCGACCGGATAAACAGCGTAACGGCCTTTGGGGTCTCTTCGGACTGGTGGCAGCGTTCTCCTTGGCCATGTCCCTTGGGCAGTTTATCGCCGCCAAGCGCGCGGCCCCGGATACGAGCGTCCGCATAGCGGCAACGCTGGTATCGTGGGGTCTCACGACTGACGGCTTGTCCGTTGGGGTGAGCGCGGAGGAGATCGACCGACATG
>JACZTW010000268.1 GCA_022573485.1 Planctomycetota bacterium | reverse complement strand
GGCCGGCCCTAGAAACATTGAACGCGATCGAGGGGAGTCCGCGGCCTGAAGGCCACGGCTCGGGGGGAGTGGGTGGAATCGCGCGGGCTCCCGATGACATCGGGACAGGTTCCGCCCGCGGCTCCTTGAGCGCGCGTTGGCATCGGGCGGTGGCGGCGGCGCATTCGAAATTGGGAAACTACGACAAAGCGATCGAGCACGGTCAGCAAGCGCTCAAACTCGACAAAGACCACATGCGGGCGCGTTACGAACTGGGACGCTTGTACGAAACGGTCGGGAGGCGAGACGACGCCATTCATGTCTACCAGTACTTCGACACACTGCTTGCGGGGGAAGCGCGCTTTCCTGAGACGGCTGAGGACGCGCACTATGCGGGCGTGGGGTTCTATCGCTATTCGGTGCTGACGCGGTCGGAACACTTGACGCGGCGGACGAAATACGTGGTGCGCGACGTGCTGCAACCGGCGTGCGAAATCCTGGATCTGTCCTATTGGCCGGCGCAACTGGCGATCGGCGATTTGCTGTTCGAGAAATACAACCTCACCGACGCCCTGGTCGAATACAAAGCCGTGCTGAAGAGCAATCCGCAGAGCCTGGAAGCACACCTGGGCCTGGTGCGCATCGCGCTGGACGGCTGGGACTTCGAGAACGTCGAGAGCCGGGTGGCAGTCTGCCTGGACATCAATCCGCGAAGCGCCGAAGCATACGTGCTGTTGGCTGCGTGCAGGATGCTTGAGCGACGCTTCGAGGATGCGGTCGCAGTGGCCAAGCACGCTCTGGCGATCAACCCGAACCACATCACCGCGCTGTCCTATCTGGCGGCTGCTCAAATCCGAGCCGGCTACTATTCCGGCGCGGAGGAAACCAAGCGGCGCGTCTACCAGCTCAACGCCGCGCCGGCCGTCCTGCACGCGATCATCGGCAAGCAACTCTCCGACGGGCGGCAGTTTCCGGAATCGGAAGAAGAGCTGCGTAAGGCCATCGAGTTCGATCCGACCAATCCCGACCCGCGGAACGAACTGGCCATGATGTACATGCAATGGGGCTACGAAGACAAAGCCCGCGACGTGGTCGATGCCGCACTGGACCTCGACGCGTTCAACAGGCGTACGTTCAATACCGAGCGGCTGCTCGACGACATGGCCGGCTTCCTGGTCTACGAGACGGAAAACTTCGAGATTCACTATTCCGACAGCCAGGACGCCGTGCTGGGGAAATACACCGGCGAATACCTCGAGAGCATTTATGCCGAACTCTCCGAGGACTACGACACCAAGCTGGAAACAAAGACCATCATCGAATTCTTCCCCGACCACCGCAAATTCGCCGTGCGGATTCACGGCAAGCCGTGGATTCACACGGTCGGGGCGTGTACGGGCCGCGTCATCGCCATGGACGCCCCACGCGAGGACGTCTTCGGCAGATACAACGTCGCCAATGTGCTGCGCCACGAGTTCACGCACACCGTCACGCTGGCGGCGACGCGCAACCGTATCCCGCACTGGTTCACCGAAGGGCTCGCCGTATTACAAGAAGACCGCCCCAAGAGCTGGAAGTGGAAGAACATGCTCGCACAGCGCTTGCGGCGGGATGATTTGTTCTCGCTGGAGAAGATCGATTGGGGTTTCATCCGCCCGCGCCAAGCCGACGATCGCCAAATGGCCTACGCACAAAGCGAATGGATGTGCGAGTACTTGATCGAAAAGAACGGCTACGACGTCATCAATCTCATGCTTCGCATGTATCGCGACGGCCAGGTGCAGCGGGACGTTTTCCCATCCGCAGCCGGCGTAACCACGGCGGAATTCGACGAACAGTTCAAAGTCTGGGCGCTGGCGGACGCGCAGGCGTGGGGCCTGCCGCTGGATCCGGCGCCCGATCCGTTGGTGGTCAAGTGGATGCTGCGGACCTATCCAAACAGTGCCGACCTGCACGCGGATATGGCGGAGATCTTGATCCGCGAGAGTGAATACTCCGAGGCACTCGCCCACGCCGAGCGCTGTCTCGACTTGAAAAAGCATCATGTCGATGGATTGAAGATGGCGGCCGAAGCGAGTATCCGGCTGGCCCAGGAGCAGCCGTCCCGCGACCGCTTCCGCGAAATGCTCGAACGTGCCAAGAATTATTACGAACTTCTGGCGGAGCACCATCCCACGGAGCCGGCCGGCCCGGAATTCCTGGCGGAGTGGGCCAACGAACATGACCATCACGACGAGGCTGTCCGCTGGTCGAAGAAGCTCAAAGCGCTTCAGCCGCTGAACCCGCTCTCGTTTCGTATCCTGAGTGGGATCTATCTTCAACGCGACGACGACGCGCACGCTCTGCCGGAACTGCTCGAGCTGTCCCGGCACGAGGAGCATGACCCGGATGTGCCTCGGCAAATCGCACGAATCTACGCCCAGCAGGACAAGCTGCGTGCGGCGGCATCATGGTATCGCCAGTCGCTCGACATCGACCCATACGACGTCAAGACGCATCGCACCTACGCGACTTTGCTGGACGACCTCAAGCTCACCGAAAAGGCCCTGCACGAATATGAGATGCTGACGATCCTCGAACCCAAGGAAGCCCTGCACCACAACGAGCTGGCTTTTGCTTACTATCGCGCGGGGCGGCGCGATCAAGCCAAGGAAGCCGCCCGCAAGGCCGTCGAACTGGACCCCAACTCCCCTGCCCGGCAACTGCTTGACGACTGATACGGGAAGCCCCCGCCGAACCGCAAGGTCTGCCGGGCTCTACACACCATGCCCCAAGTGGTATAATCGACGTCGATGCAAATCGCCGAATTTCAGGAATTGATCGACCAAATGTACAGCGACAAGGACCGCGAGCGCGGCACGTCGGGGACATTTATGTGGCTGATCGAAGAAGTCGGCGAACTGGCGTCGGCCCTCGTCGAGGGCACGCCCGAAGAAAAGTCCGAAGAGTTCGCCGACGTGCTGGCCTGGATCTTCACGCTGGCCAATGTCGCCAATGTCGATGTGGCGTCAGCGCTTGAAGCCAAGTACGGTTCCGGGTGTCCGGGCTGCGGTAAGATGACCTGTGTGTGCGATGCAAAAGACTGAGTCATCTGGGCGAGAGTGGCTGACGCCGGCGCCAGTAAGCGCCCTCTTTGTGCGGGATCGCCATGTTGTTTAACATGCCGGCTCTTTTGCTTTGTTGACGGGACAACCATGCCGGAAATTGTCGTCACTTTGCCGAGCGGCGAAATCGTGCATCACTCGCTGACGCTTCGCCCGCAGGACGTCGGGCGCGATCCGAGCTGCCACATTCAAATCGATGACGCCACCGTCTCCCGCCGTCATGCCGACATTCGCGGCGATTCCAACGGCCGATTCACGCTCCGCGACCTGGGCTCCAAGAACGGCACCCTGGTCAACAACATCCCCACGACGACCTGCGAACTGCGCGACGGCGACGAAGTGACCTTCGGCTCGATCGTGAGCCGCTTCCTGGCAACGGATTCGACTTTCGCCACCAGCCTGGTTTCCGTGGAAGATCGCGACACGATCGCGCCGAGTTCAATCTCGTTCGTCGGCCCGCAGGACAAACTGCGCTTGTCGCAACATCGCCTGGAGATGTTGTACGAAATCAACGATCGCCTGACCGGCCTGCGCAGTCGGGACGATCTCCTCGCCGACATTATGAAGATCACAATCGAGACCTTTCAGTTTGAGCGGGTGGCCATCGGGATCGCCCAGGGCCAGCGCCGGGGCATGGATTGGCCTGTGGTACACAACATCCGCGGCGCCGACGGCGAGATCAAGCTCAGCCGCACGATCCTCAAGCAAGCACTCGAGGAGGGCCAGCGGGTCATTCTGTCGGATACTGCCGCGGAGTTGGCAGACCCGACCATGAGTATCGTGCAGCAGGGCACGCTCTCGGCAATGTGCGTGCCGATTGCCTGCGGCGACGAGGTTCTCGGTGTGATCTACGGCGATCGCATCACCACAACGAAGAAATACACGCAGGAAGATGTCGATTTCCTGGCGGCGCTGGCCCGGCAGGTCAGCATCGGCCTGACAAACATCCGCCTGATGGAAGAGCAACAGCAAAAGGTTTTTCTCGAGAAAGAAATCGCCATCGCGCGGCAAATCCAGAGCAACCTCTTCCCGGAAACATCGCACATTCATCCGCAACTTGAAATCGCAGCCCTGAACGAGCCCGGCCGGCAAGTCAGCGGCGATTACTACGACATTTTGAAGATGGCCGACGGCTGCGTGGGCATCGTGATCGCGGACGTGGTGGGCAAGGGCGTCGCTGCGGCTCTGATCGCCGCGAATCTGCAGGCCGCCATCCGCGTGCTGATGCCGAGAACCACCGACCTCGCCGCCACGGCACGCGAGTTGAACGTCCTGCTGTACCAAAATACGGACACCAGCCGGTTTGTGACCGTGATCCTCGCGGTGGTCGATCCGACGGCGAACCTGTTGCGTTACGTGAGCGCCGGGCACCATGCCCCGATGGCCCTCCACCCGGACGGACGGATCGAGGTCGCTGCCGAGCGGGGCGGATTGCCCTTCGGCATCGACGAAGACACCGATTACGGCTGTATCAACCTCGATCTCGGTCCAGGGCCGACGACCCTGTTCTTTTATACCGACGGGCTCAACGAAGCACTAAACGGGCAAGAGGAAGAGTTCGGCATCGATCGGATTCACGAGACCCTTCGCAAACACGCCGGCGCCCCCCCACAAGAACTGCTCAAGAACATGCGGCAAGCCGTATCGGATTTCAGCGGCGACGTGCCGCAGGGCGACGACATCACGTTGTTGGCCATTCGCACTTCGGGAAGCTCAAAAATCACTTGAAGAAAAGAGATACCATCCGCTTCTCATTGTGGCAAATTTTCTCGTTGAGTTTTTGAACATACATCCGTTTGAAGACGGCAACGGCAGGCTTTCCCGTGTTCTCACTAATCTTCTTTTGCTCAAAGAGGGATATTTGTATATGCCTTATATTTCTCATGAGAAGCTGGTTGAGGATAATAAGCCGGATTACTATGTTGCTCTCCGCAGAGCTCAAAAAACTGTCGGCACAAAAAATGAAGACATTACGCCATGGCTTGATTTTTTTCTTACTATTTTCTTGGAGCAATCCCGTATGGCTGTAGTATTGCTATCAAAAGAGAAAGTAGAGAAAATTCTTACAAAAAAACAACTCACCGTCTGGGAGTATCTCAATAAGGTGAACGAA
>JACZTW010000267.1 GCA_022573485.1 Planctomycetota bacterium | reverse complement strand
GGCGTTTTTCGAGATGCTCGTTGACGTTCTGCGTCGATGGGCGGAGCTATTGCGGGACAGGATCGGCCATCCGGAGGCAGCGCAATGAGTGATGACAAGCTCATTCTCCTCCATGCACATACTGAGATTCTCAGATGCCCGAAAGGTCGTCGAAGGCGAAAAGCAGCCACGACTGCGAGCACCAACGTTTCTCGAAATCGCAAGGAGCCGGGCGAGCCACGATGGCCTGAGTCCGCCCTGGTGATCGACTGCGAAACGTCTACCGATGAGCGCCAGAGTCTCACGTTTGGCTTCTACCGGTATTGCCGTGCTGACGCAAATGGCATGTACGTTTGTGTCGCGGAGGGCATATTCCATGCTGATGAACTCCGAGAGACCGATCGTGAGGCCATGTCCATCCTTGAGCACTACGTCGATACGGTTGAGGCGCAGACGCCAAAGGACTACCGCCATCGGTTAAGGCTGCTCAGCCGTTCCGAGTTCATGAGACAAGTGTTCTGGCGGGCCACGCTGAAGCCTCAGAACGGCGCTAGCGCTCTCATTGTTGGCTTTAATCTTCCCTTTGATCTCTCGCGTCTTGCGGTGGAGTGCTCTAAGGCGCGACTGCGGATTCCGGGGCAAGCCGATCAGCATTCCGGGATGAAGCCGATCACGATTCCGGGATGATGCCGATCAGCATTCCGACGCGATGCCGATCACTGATCGGGCGTTTTCGGAATGGTGATCGGGATGGCGGAATCGGGTTGAGGAGACGACCGGCGACTCCGTAAAACGAACGAGCTTGGCTCTTTCCGCAAGGGAGCGAGCGACGCTGGACGATCGAGCGGCGTGATGCCCTCCACTGATGAGTGGAGGAAACATCGTGCCGCAAAAGAGATTGTCCATGCGCAAGATCAAAGAAGTTCTCCGTCTGCATTACGAGCTGGGACTCGGGCAGCGCCAGATCGCCCGCTGCTGCTCGATCTCTCAGAGCACCGTCCACGACTACTTGAAGCGGGCCGAGACCGCTGGCCTGCCATGGCCTCTACCGCCTGACTGTGACGAGGCTCAGCTCGAAGAGCGCTTGTGCGGCGGAGGTGCGGTGCGGCCGCCGGGTCAGCGCCAGGCCGAACCCGACTTCGCCGCGATTCACGAACAACTGCAAACGCACAAGCATGTCACCTTGCAGTTGCTGTGGGAAGAGTACATCGAGGCCCATCCCGGCGGCTACCGCTACAGCCGCTTCTGCGAACTCTACCAGCGCTGGCGGCGCAAGTTGGACGTCGTTCTTCGCCAACAGTACCGTGCCGGCGAAAAGCTCTTCGTCGATTACGCCGGCGCGACCGTTCCCGTCGAGAACCCGCAGACCGGCGAAGTCCGCGCAGCGCAGATTTTTGTCGCCGTCCTCGGGGCCAGTTCCTACACCTACGCCGAAGCCAGCTGGAGTCAGGATCTGGCGAACTGGACCGGTTCGCACATGCGCGCCTTCGAGTTCTTCGGCGGCGTGCCGGAGATCGTTGTCCCCGACAACCTTCGTTCCGCGGTGAGCCGCGTCTGCCGCTACGAACCGGATCTGAACCGCACCTATCAAGAGATGGCGGCGCATTACGGCGTGGCCGTCGTGCCCACTCGCCCGCGCAAGCCGCGGGACAAGGCCAAGGTCGAAGCCGCCGTGCAACTGGTCGAACGCTGGATTCTCGCAGCGCTTCGCCACCGCCGTTTCACCAGCCTCGCCGAGCTCAACCAAGCCATCGCCGAACTCCTCGAGCGGCTCAACCGGCGCCCTTTCCGCAAGCGCTCGGGCTCCCGCGCCAGCCTGTTCGAATCTCTCGACCGGCCGGCTTTGCAACCCCTGCCCGTCGAGCGCTATGAGTTTGCCGCGTGGAAGACGGCTCGGGTCAACATCGACTACCACATCGAAGTCGAACGCCACTACTACTCGGTTCCCTATCAGCTCGTGGGCCGGCAGGTGGAAGTTCGCTTGGCCGACCGCACCGTGGAGATCTTCCACCGCGGCCAACGGGTCGCCTCGCATGTGCGCAGCCACGAACCCTATCGGCAAACGACGGTCCACCAACACCGCCCCAAGTCGCATCAGCAGCATCTGGAGTGGACTCCCTCCCGGCTGCTTGATTGGGCCCAGACCGTCGGTCCCTCCACCGCGCAAGTGTTTGGAAAGATACTGGACGCCAAGCCCCATCCGGAGATGGGCTATCGCTCTTGTCTGGGCATCTTGCGGCTCAGCAAAATCTACTCCGCCGAGCGCGTCGAGGCCGCCGCCACACGCGCTCTGCGCTTCGAGGCCTGTTCCTATCAAAGCCTCAAGTCGATGCTGGCTCACGGACTCGACCGCCGGCCCCTCGATGAATCGCCGCCCGTGCGTGCTCCCGTCGAGCACGCCAACATTCGCGGGGCCGAGTACTTCGATCCACCCGCGCTACTGCAAGCACTCGATCTTGCCACCCGAGAGGAGAACCGATGCTGACCCAACAAACTCTGGAAAAGCTCTACACGATGAAGCTCAACGGCATGGCGGACGCCTTCCGCCAGCAGCAAGAAGACACCGACATCGCCAGCCTCAGCTTTGAAGAACGGTTTGGCTTGCTGGTCGACCAGCAGTGGATCTGGAAAGAAAACCGCGCCTTGGCCCGTCGCCTGGCCAGCGCTAAGTTCAAGCTCTCGGCGGCGGTCGAAGACATCGACTTCCGCCATGCGCGCGGTCTCGACCGCAAGCTGCTGCGCAGCCTCACCAGCGAGTCGCGTTGGGTGCGGCAGCATCAGAACATTTTTCTGTTAGGACCCACCGGCATCGGCAAAAGTTATCTGGCCTGTGCTCTAGCACACAAGGCTTGCCGCGACGGCTTCACCGCGCTGTACACGCGCGCGCCACAACTGTTTCGTGACTTGGCAGTAGCCCGCGCCGACGGCAGCCTGCCGCGCCGCTTGCTGCGGCTGGCTCGCATCGACGTCCTCATCGTCGACGACTGGGTCATGGCTCCGCTGAGCGACGTCGAACGGCGGGACTTCTTGGAGATCTGCGACGACCGTTATCAGAGGCGCTCGACCATTCTGACCAGCCAGTTGCCGGTGGCCAAGTGGCATGCCCAGATCGGGGACCCCACCTTGGCCGACAGCATTCTCGACCGCCTGGTGCACAACGCCCACCGCATCGAGCTGCAGGGAGAATCGATGCGCAAGAAGCGGGCCCGCAAGGAAGCTGCGAGTGAGGAGCTGAACTCGTGAACCCGCGCCTCACTTTGAAACACCCTACGGGCTGGTTCGCCGCCGGGCGCGAGATGCAGCAGGCGTTAGCGATACTCTCCGACGGCGCGTTCAAGTTATATGTTTACGTGTGCCTGCATGCTGAACGCAGCAGCGCTCGGCTGCGGTTTCGTCACAGCGAATTGGCGCGCTCGCTGGGCAAGAGTCCTCGCTCCATCAGCAGCTATCTGAATCAGCTCCGCCGCCAAGGCGTGTGTCAGGTGCAAGCCGCTGCCAACCAACACCAAACGGGTTCGATTGAGATCGCCGATCGCTTCTGGCCCTATCACAAGCAGCTCTCCAAGACACCGGTTTCGGACCAGACCCGCTACATCGAACGCGTCCGGCAGCTGTTCCTGAGCCGGGCGTGCGTCCAAGGGACATTCAGCGCGGCCGACGAGAAGCTTGCCGTGGAACTGTATCAGCGTCACGTGCCGCTGGAGCGGATCGAGCGCGCTTATCTGCTCGGCTGCGCCCGCAAGTACGTCGCACTGCTCAACCATCCGAGGGTGGCACTCATCTCCAGCCTGCACTACTTCACCGCGCTGCTCAGTGAGGTCGTGGAACGGAAGGTGTCCCCTGACTACTGGTCCTATCTCAGCCACAAGGTGGACCGCCTCGAACAGAGCTGGCAGCGAGACTCGGCTGCCGTGCGGCTTGGTCCCGCAAACTTTGCGCCACCAAATCGGCCCTCAGCAACCCAAAACAAAGGAGAAACGAGATGATGATGACTGACCGATCCGGGGAGGAAACGACCCCGATGCTTGACCGAAGCCGATCACTTCGTCCAAGATGAACACACCAGCGTCGCTTCGCTCCGAACTGATCGCCATCAGATCGGAATCACTGATCGACATCGCCGGAATCGCTAGTTGCCGGGAAGTTTGTTGATGAGGTCGTGGAGGCGTTCCCAGGTGTAAATGCCGGTGCTGTGGCCGTCGCTCCAGTGGATCTGGATGGCGTAGCGGCCCACTGGGTCAATGCCCGCCGGGTGGACGTCGGGGGAAACCATGCTTTCTTGCAGGCGCCGAATGCCGCTGAGTTCGTCAACGCAGACGGCGCAGGGGCACTCCATTCGCAAAAACCTGGCGGGGTAGACGGTCTCGGCTCCGTCTTTCCAGCGGATCTTGATGTCGTGCTCGTCGGCGCGGGTGATTTCGACGGGCTGCGGGGATTGGGTTTTTCGCTCGGACATTGTTTGCTTCGTTGCGCGCGAATAAAGCTTCGGGGAAACGGCCAGACATGTTGGGCCTGGAGGCCCAACACGGCACGCCACGGGCGTGCGCCACATCGGTGCGCCATTCCCTAATTTCCGGCCGGCTCAGAAGTTGATCTTGACCAGGTCGCCCGCTTCGGCCTTGATGTTGCGGATACTGATTTGCGCCGCCAGGTTCTTGGCGGCTTCGGTAAACGCGATGGCCGCGGGCGACTCGGGATCCTCGAGCACGATCGGCCGGCCGCTGTCTGAAGTTTCCCGAACCGTCGTCGCCAGCGGGATCTTGCTCAGGACCGGGATTTTCCACTTCTCGGAGATTCTGTCCGCACCGCCGCTGCCGAAGATGTATTCGCGCTCACCGGTCGTGCGTGATTCAAAGTAGCTCATGTTCTCGATCACGCCCAGCAACGGGCACTTGAGCTGATTGAACATGACAATCGCTTTTTCGGCGATGTTGACTGCGACCGGCTGCGGGGTTGTGACGATCACCGCACCGGTGAGCGGGATCCGTTGGCACAGCGTCAACTGCACGTCGCCGGTGCCGGGTGGCAAGTCGATGATGAGGTAGTCGAGTTCGCCCCACTCGACTTGTCCCAAGAATTGCTCGATCATCTTGGCGAGCATCGGCCCGCGCCAGACCACGGCCTGGTCGGGCTTGATGAAGAACCCCGCCGAGATGACCCTGACTCCGTGGGCCATCACCGGCAGCATGCCGCGTCCGCCTGCTTGCGGCCGCTCGGT
>JACZTW010000266.1 GCA_022573485.1 Planctomycetota bacterium | reverse complement strand
AGAGGCGCTGCCCTTCGATTGATGCCGGCATTGAGGGTCCGGCTCCGGTGCTGCGGAAGGCTAGAACCGCGCCCGTCAGGAGGAGCGCAAGTCCTAAGCCGGCCCAACAGGCGGAGCGTCTCCGCGAAACATGCTTATGCGCTTGTAGATTCAAAGTGGACACCATCAAAACGAGACCTCCGTCCGTATGGCTTGAACAGAAGCACGTTGCTGGCCCGCTCCACCCTCGAAGTCCCCAGCCGCGCCACAATAGATTGCAGGACAGTAGGTTATGAATCTGTTAGAATCTGCTACGGTCCGATGAGTTTTCGCAGAACTGACAATCAGTGGGCTAAGTTTCGCAGATGTGCGAGAGTCGGGCGGGCGCTCGGCGGGTTGGACGACTCCAACGACGGCAGCTACCATTGCCATGGGCCGTTCACTCCTAATCGGGTCCGTCGCAGCGCAGGTCTCTCACAACAGTTTCCGGCGGTTCAGGAGCGCTGAGGCGTGATTCCGACACCCAAGTCCGTATTGGGAATTCGTGGCATCGTCGCGGGTGCGCTGGCGCTCACTTGCATCGGTGTCAACGTCCTGGGCATCTTGTACGTCTCGCGAGAACACAAACTCATCGAGCGCACCATGACGGCGATGACTACGCAGCAGGGTGAACTGTGGGCGCAGCTATGCACCGAGGCGTTTCAATCTGAGGACATCGAACGGCTTCAGGCGATTGTCGGCATCATTGGCACAAGCGAACATATCGTGCAAGCACAAGTGCTGGATTCAAATGGCCTTGTGGTGGCCGCGAGAACTCCAGATGCCGTGGGATCGATGCGCCCAGCGGGCGACACCGAGCACGGCGAATTCGAAGCCAGCGGCTTCGTGATAAACGGCGTGCGCGAGCTGCATCCCGTGCCGTCCGGCTTCTTCCACGAAGAGGGCCATGATTTCGAATTTCAATTTCCCTTGGTTCAAGACGGCAGATCATATGGATCGCTCGTCCTGGTCATGAATACGGCGTGGGGCAACCGGCAGGCCAAAGCGCTGGCCATCACGGGCATGGTCACGTTGTTCGCGATCACTCTTGCGATTGTGCTGTTGGCGATTCTGCTTGATTGGCGACTGCGCGGAGCCGTGAAGCAACTCATCGCTGCAACACAGGCCATCGCTCACGGGCAGCTCGATCTCGAGGTGAGTGTTGGGACGCACGACGAACTCGACGTGCTCGGTGAGAGCGTGACGCAAATGGCCCACGCGCTCAAGCATTCGCAAGAGAGAGTGCAACACTGGGAACAGCAGCTCGAGAACACCATTGATCAACGCACCAAGGAACTCGAGGAATCGCAGGCCCTGCTGGCTCAGCAGGAAAAGATGGCCGCTCTGGGCCTGATGGCCGCCGGGATTGCACACGAAGTGGGCAACCCGCTGGCTGCCCTTTCGACGATCCTACAGCGAATGGAAATGAACGCTCCGCCCGAAGTGGGCAAGAAATGCGAGATCATGAAGCAGCAGATCGATCGCATCTCCAGAATCATTCATGAACTGCGACAGTTTTCCAGACCTGTTTCTCACGCGGAAGATGTGCCGGTCAACTTGAATGACGTGTTGCGCCAATCTGTGCAAGTGTGCCGTTACGATCCGAGAGCCAAGAACATTCAGATCGAGGACGACTTCGATCCCAACCTGCCCAGCATCAAGGGCAATCCCGATCGCTGGCAGCAGGTTTTCCTGAATATCATCATCAACGCCTTCGACGCGATGCCCAAAGGCGGACAGCTTTCGGTTATCAGCCGATCCGTCAATGGCCTCGTGGAGCTGTGTTTCCGCGATACCGGGGTGGGTATGACCTCCGAACAAATGCGCAAATTGTTCCACCCCTTCTTTTCGACGAAGCGGAGCGGCCAAAGGTTCGGGCTGGGCTTGTCTGTCTGCGAGGGAATTGTACGCAGCAGCGGCGGCAGTATCGAGGTCAGCAGTCAACCGGGCCGGGGCACGGAGTTCCGCATCACAATTCCGACGCACCGTGCCGATTCCGATCTTCCGCGGGCGAACCCGCTGGCGGGCGGAGCGCACCCGTCCATCGCCCAACGGAGCCTCAAGTAAATGCCACATCGAATCCTCATCGTGGATGACGAACGCGCCTTGCGCGAGGAACTCGCTGAGTTCTTTCACGATCAGAATCTCCACTGTGCGATCGCCGGCGACGCGGAACAAGCTTTGAAGCTCGTTCGCGAACAGGACTTCGATATCGTGCTGACCGATATTCGCATGCCCGGGATTGACGGCATCGAATTCGTCTGGCAACTGCGCGACCTTGCCCCCGAGACCTTGGTGTTGATGATGACCGCTCATCCATCCGTTGATTCGGCCGTCTCCGCCTTGCGCCTGGGCGTCATCGACTATGTGATCAAACCGCTCGTGCTACAGGACCTGCTCCACAAAGTGCAGCACTTGATCGAGTTCAGGGAACAGCAGCGCGAATTGCATTGGTATCGTCAACAGGCCCAGGCTCACTATGACCTCTCCAACATCGTGGGTCACTCGAAAGCGATGCAAGAAGTGTTCAGCGTGGTGGAGAAGGTTGCCCAAAACAGCAGCCCGGTGCTAATCACAGGTGAAAGTGGGACGGGCAAAGAACTTGTGGCTCGTGCAATTCATTATAACGGAGGTCGAAAAGAGGAGCGCTTCGTGGTGGTCAATTGCAGTGCGATCCCAGCAGCGCTGATCGAGGCGGAGCTTTTTGGCTATGTGAAAGGCGCGTTCACGGGGGCGGAACACGATAGAAAGGGTCTCTTTGCCGTCGCCAGCGGCGGCACGCTGTTCCTGGACGAACTTGGGGAATTGCCGCTGGAGCAGCAGCCCAAGCTGCTCCGAGCAACCGAAAACCAGGAAATCCTGCCCGTGGGCGCGAACGAAGCGGTCTCAGTAGACACCCGCATCGTCGCATCAACGAACAAGGATCTACGACAGGAGGTCAAGGAGGGGCGATTCCGCGAGGACCTCTATTATCGATTGAGCGTTGTGACCATCCATATGCCGCCGCTGAGAGATCGACGAGAAGACATTCCAAGGCTCGTGGACCGCTTCGTCGGGCAATTCAACGGCGAACTCAGACGGCAAATCAGAGGTCTGTCGAATGAAGCGCTGAGACGTCTGCTCAGCTACGAATGGAAGGGTAACGTCCGCGAACTGCGGAACGTGATCGAGAGGGCGGTCATGTTCACCGAGGGCGACCTCATCACTCCCGACGTGCTGCCCACACACTTGATGGAGGCAACGCATCCTGCCGAGACGACCGGAACGCTTAGAGACGCCGTCCAAAAGTTCGAGAGCGAGTACATCGACGCCATCCTGCGCGCTACGGATGGCGACAAAGCCCGCGCCGCCGAGCTGCTCGGCGTCAGCCTCAGTTCACTCTACCGCCGCCTACAACGGTTCGATGGCCAAACAGCAGCAACCGCTGAAGGCGATCCACCATCTTGAGGCCCAGGCCCTCGTGCCGGCCGTGTCCAGGATAACCCAGTGCATGTCTTGTCAGCAGGGCATTCGGGGGCGAGAGCCCCACCTTCGACGGCCTCAAGATCGGCTATGACAACAACGCCGACGATGCCGGGGACGACGTGGTTATGGACGAGCCCTTCGGCGGTGCTTAAGTCGAGGTGAAAACCCGTAGATGGTGGCCCATGATGCGTTCGTCCTCACGGCGAACAGTCCCGTTAAGGCACTTCCCACCGGACCGAGAGAAATGTCCAGCGTTCGAGTAACATAACATGCATGGGTGAAGTTACGCGCATCCTCGCCGCCATCGAACACGGTGACGCCGACGCCGCGAATGAGCTGTTGCCGTTGGTATACGATCAGCTCAAGCGGGAGGCCCAACGACGCATGGCCGGCGAGCGATCGGACCACACGCTCCAAGCCACAGCCCTCGTGCACGAGGCATACCTGCGTCTCTTGGGTAACGAAAAGATTCCGTGGCAGAACCGGGCCCATTTCTTCGCTGCGGCGGCAGAGGCCATGCGTCGCATCCTGATCGATCATGCCCGGCGCAAGAAGGCGGCTCGTCATGGCGGTGAACGCGAGCGAGTCGAACTACACGATTCCTTCCTGGGATCTGAAGAGGATAATGTAGATCTCGAAGCCCTATCCATAGCGCTTGATCGCCTGCATTCGGAAGACCCGCAAAAGGCGACGCTCGTCAAACTCCGCTACTTTGTGGGGATGACCATCCCGCAGACCGCCGAGGCCCTCGGCGTATCTCACGCGACCGTCGAGCGGTGGTGGACCTACAGCCGCTTGCGGTTGTTTCAATGGATCCGCAGCTCCGCCGGCGATTCGTAGGGCTCCCGCCAATTATCTGAAAATCAATGAGGGGATGGGCAGGCTGCGCTCGCATAATGGAGTAGAACCGTTTCCGATCTAAGGGAGAACGAGATGATGAACGCCGACGGGCAGATCGATGGATTGCTGGTAGAGGTTCTCAAGAAGCCCGAGGACGAGCGTGAGGCGTACCTCGACCTCGTCTGCCGCGACGACGACGGGCTTCGTCGTGAGCTTGCAGGCCTGCTCGCCGCCAGCGACGAAGTGAAGGACTTCCTTGAGCGCCCTGCGGTTGAGATCCGCGAAACCGTCCTTTCACCGCTTCGCGAAGGCCCCGGGACAATAATCGGCCGCTACAAACTCCTGCAACGGATTGGCGAAGGTGGCTTTGGTGTGGTCTACATGGCCGAGCAGGAACAACCCGTTCGCCGCAAGGTGGCTCTCAAGATCATCAAACTGGGCATGGACACCAAGCAAGTCATCGCCCGCTTCGAGGCTGAGCGGCAGGCGCTGGCCATGATGGACCATCCCAACATCGCCAGAGTGTTCGACGCGGGTGCGACCGAGACCGGCCGGCCCTACTTCGTCATGGAACTCGTCAAGGGCATCCCCATCACTGAGTACTGCGATAAGAACAGTCTCACGACGAAAGACCGCCTCGAGCTGTTCATGCCGGTGTGCAACGCGATTCAACATGCCCACCAAAAGGGCATCATCCACCGCGACATCAAGCCGAACAACGTCATGGTGACGCTGCACGACGGCAAGCCGGTGCCCAAGGTGATCGACTTCGGCATCGCCAAGGCCACGGACCACAGGCTCACCGAAAAGACGCTCTTCACCGAATATCACCAGTTCATCGGCACGCCGGCGTACATGAGCCCGGAGCAGGCGGAGATGAGC
>JACZTW010000265.1 GCA_022573485.1 Planctomycetota bacterium | reverse complement strand
GAAAAGTGAAAAGAGAAAAACGGCTGACGCCTCGAAGGACACGCCATCCACTGAGAATCATGGCTTCGCCGGAGAGCATCCCCTCAGCACTCAGCACTCAGCACTCAGCACTCCTTCCTCAGTCCTCTGTCCTGAGTCCTCAGTCCTCGACGTCTTCTGCCCGAAGTGCAGCTACAACCTACGCGGGATTGACAGCGCGCGTTGCCCGGAGTGTGGCTACTCGCTGGCATTCTTGCAGATCGCAGAGTCGCGGATTCCGTGGGTGCATCGCAAGGAGATCGGCCGCTTCCGGGCCTACTGGCGGACTGTCTGGTGGGCGACTTTCCGCAGGCTCAAGTTCGGCGAGGAACTGGCCCGGCCTATGAGTCTGCCCGATGCGCGACGATTCCATTATGTGACGATGTGTCACGTTTACATGGCGATCCTGATCCTGACTGAACTGCTGGTTTTCGAGGGATCGCAGGGCTTGCACGCGGCCTTTCGAGACCACACCGCGCTCACGGTGTGCGTGATACTGGTCGTGCATCTTTGTGTGCTCCTGTCCTTCGGCGTCGCCTGCCGAATCGGCGGGGATACCATTCGGTCCAAGAACATGCCCGCCGCCAGGCAGGCCCAGACCATCGGGCTGGGCTATTATGCGGCCGGAGCATTCGCGTGGCTGCCGCTGACCTGGCCAGTGATGTTCTTCGGGTTTGAACAAATGATCATCTACGAGCGCGTGTGGTACGTTGCAACCGCCTGCGCCATATTGGGAGGCGTTTCCTTTGTGCTACCGGGCCTCTTGTGGTTGTATGACGTGAGTTATTTGGAACGGTGTGTTCATCACCGATCGTCCGCCGAACAGGCCAAAGCCGGCTGGAAGCAAATGCTCCTGCTCGGCATGGTCGAGTTCGTGATTCTCATCGTACTGCCGCTGGCGATCGCCTACGTTGCGTTGATCTTCTACAGCCTCGCATAAACCAGAGGCTATTGGGGCTGGGGGCGGTGGCCGTCGAGGTAGAACACCAGGTCCGACTTGCCACGCTGCAGGCGTCCCTTGGCATCGATGACGTATGCGCCACCGTCGTCCGTGCCGTTCTCGCCGATGCTGTACAAGATCGGTTGCTTGGCATTGGCCAGATAGAAAATGGGGCGATCATTCGCCGCCATGGGATCGAGCGGCACGGCGGGCAGATAGTCGGGTACAAGTTCGGCCAACTCGCGCGGTCGCCTGCCGTGATCGAGTTCAAACAGCCGCAAGGCCAGCGCGATCGCCGCCATCCGCCGGTCGGCCAGGCCCTCGTAGTGGAACTGCACGGCGCGAGCCAGTGAGGGCAGCATCACTGCACTGATCGGCCGCCTGACGCGCTCCAGTCCGACGTGGACCTGCTCAGCTACGACCTCCAGCACGTCTACGATTTCTCTGGCTGTCGGCCAGGTGGGATGATCGCAGGCCTCGATCATTTGCCGCATGTGCTGCAACATGCGCTCGCCATCCAATAGCATCATCGGCCGAAACAGGAAATCGAAAACCCCCACACCCGGCGGGACTCCACCGCCGCCAATCGTCATCAGCGCGGCTGAACTGATATTACCTTCCGAGATCTGCTGCACGCAATCCAATTGGAACATGCGCTCGCCGTACATGGCGCGTCGGAATTCTCTGCGGGGAATTTGATCATCGAGGAGATCGTCGATCAATTCTCCCACCTGTTCCCGGCTCGCGCCGAGCGCACCACCAACCGCGAGGTCAGGGGCCATGAATTCGACGGTGCGAATCGTCAAGGTCGAACACGCCACGCCCACAAGATAGGAAACGACCATCGGTGGTTCCTGCACCAGCTCTGCCTGGTGAAGCGCATCGCGGAGAAGCTCGACCGCCGCCGCGTCATCGCCAATGGAGTGGTAGTATGCGCTGAAGCGCGCCAGCATCCGCGCCAAGTCGCGTTGAGGGCTCAACTGGGGGAGCGGAATATAGATCGCGGGACTGCCAAAGCGCAGGCCCCAGTCCAGCCCCGCCATCGAGCGAGCGCTCCGCACCAGCGCCAGTGTTTCGGCATTGTCCGCGACACCCTGTGCGATCAACGCCCAATCCTCATCGGTCATCACGATGGGCGCGGGAAAGTCCTTCGTTTCATACGTAGTGTCGTACGCCTTAAAGGCCTTAATGAGAGCCAGTGCGGCGTTATCTTCTTTGGGAATCTCCTCCGTCGGATTGAAATCCGCGGGGAAGATGGGTTCGCCGGCGGTTTGGATGCGGTCGATCTCCGCCTGGAGGCGCCGATCGGCTTCGTGGCCCCACCACATGCGCAGCACGATCACCAATGCGAAGAACAGGCCCAATCCCGCCGCGAGACGCTTGAGCCAGCGATAGCGCGGCGGCAGCGTGGTTGCGAGGTCTTTGGTTTCTCCATCGGCGGTCTGGTTCATGAATCTGTCGCTCCCATACTTAATACATCCTATCATGTTTGCGATCCGGGCTAAAATGAGACGAGGCCTGGAAAGAGAAAAGAGAATAGAGAAAAATGGCTGACGCCTCGAAGAACACGCCATCGCCTCCGAACGACCGCGCCGACCAGGAGAGTCCACTCAGCACTCAGCCCTCCGTCCCGCCTGCGGTCGACCTGCGCGCGCCGACCTCAGTCCTGAATGTCTTCTGCCCACAGTGCGGCTACAACCTGCGTGGGATTGACAGCGCCCGGTGCCCGGAATGTGCCTATTCGCTTGATTTTCGCCGGCTGACCGAGCCCCAACTGCCTTGGCTACAGCGCAGCGAAATCGGCTCCGTGCGGGCCTACTGGCGAACCGTCCGCACAGCCATCGTCCGCAAAAAGACGTTTTGGGAGGAACTCAGCCGCCCGGTCAGCTATCGCGATGCGCAACTCTTCCGTTGGATCACCGTTCTATTGGCGTATCTTCCTTTGGTTCTGCTCATCCTCGCGCTCATGCTCAGCGGTGTCAACGCCGACATCTCAACAGCGCTGAGGCGAAACCCATTCCTCTTCATCAGCGTCACGGTCGCACTACTCGTCTGCCTCTTGCTCTTCATGGCCGGCGCGACCGGCCTGCCGAGTTACTTCTTCCATCCCAAGCGCCTGCCCGTCGAGCAGCAGAACCGAGCGGTGGCCCTAAGCTACTATTGCTGTGCGCCACTTGCGTGGCTCTCGCTGGTCTATGTGCTGGCTGTTGTAGTCTTGGTAGGAGTCGGTTTCAAGTTCTTCAATCCTAACAAAGTCATGCACGACGGCATCATCATGGGATGCGTGCTGCTCGCGGTTTACCTATGCTGCCGGATCGCGCTGGAGTGGCCGATGGCGCTGTGCAGTCTGCATAAGTGCGCTACTCAGAGCCCATCGAAACGCTACGGCCTATTCTTTCTGCTCCTGCCGCTGCTTTGGGCCGTCCTCGGTTGCATCGTCTTCATCGGCGTTCCGCTGGCCGTCGGGGTCGTGGCTTTGGTCGTAGCTAGCTTGTGGTAATTGCTGCGGCGGGTGTCTTGACGTTGACCGGCAGCGCTCGTAACTTCGGCAAAGACGCGGCGCTCGACCTCACAAACGAACGTGGCCTCTGAATGCCGGCCTCGCGGGAGAGGACTTTCAGTCCATGAACCGCAACATCGAGATCAAAGCCGCTTGTGATGACCTCGATCGGGTCCGCGCCGCCGTGCAGGAAATGTCGGCACGCCCGGCAGGCATCGAAGAGCAGTGCGACACATACTTCCGGACCGCGCACGGGCGGCTGAAGTTGAGGCGACGACTCTTGAACATCGAGGGCGACGGCCCCGGCGTCGGGGATGAGCGTTTCGAGTTGATCTGGTATCAGCGTCCCGACACGATCACCGCCAAGGGCAGCAACTACCATTTGATCCACGTGATCGACGGCGCGGAGCTGCGCCGGCTACTCGCCGACGGGCTGGGAGTGCTTGCGGAAGTACACAAGCGCCGCACGGTCTATCTCTGGCGAAATGTGCGTATACACCTCGACGAAGTTGAGCGCCTCGGTTCATTCGTGGAACTGGAAGCCATTGTCGATGAATCCTGCGACGAGGCCTCTGCCCGCACGAAGATCGATCACCTATGCAAAGCGCTCGAGATTCTACCCGATCAATTGATCGACGTGTCCTATTCAGACCTATTGCTTTCTGCCAACAGTTCTTCAGCGAAAAACGCGTACCGGGCGCAAAGCCCATAGTTCGCCAAACCCGGGGCCGGCCCGCTGTGGCCGGTGTGGATGGCCCGGACAGTGCCACTGTGTCGCGGCGCGTTCGGATCAGCCAAGTAGAGGATTGATCCACCCACCAGAGTCCGGTAGGATTCTGGCGCGGCTGGACGGAATGCCGACGCTCGGCACGCTTGCGGGTCCGCCGCGGCGGACCAGCAGCAGCCCGCCGCCAAGGAGCACTGGCACATGCAAAACAAAACGCTACTCTTATTTGCGGTATCATGCGGCTGCATCCTGTTTTGCCGAAGCGCGATGGCCCAACGGGCGGACGCCTTTGGCTTGATCGACGGCTCGATCTTGTTCATCGACCCAGAGAGCGATTCGCGCTGTGCAGCGGTGAACACGTTCAATGCCGACTTCTTCATCCGCAGTTGCGACCGCCGACTCATCCTGCTCAGCGGCGACGATCGCGAGACACCGTATGTCGTGGACCAAGACTTCAACGTCACTCATCTCAACGGCAGCCCAGCCGGTGCGATCCGTTTCGCGACCGACAACGACGGCGTTCGGCAGGTTTTCTGGCTGACCGATGACAGCTTCGCCGAGGACGCGGATCTCGTGCTGAACTACATCTCCGAAAATGACACGCTCGAGGTAGCCACCGTCGCCGGCCAGGAGGGCGAGCAGATTCCCCTCTCGCCCGTCAACATCAGCCAGACCGAATGCGACCCGCTGGTCTCTTTCGACGGCGGCGATGAGTTGCTCTGCCCCCGCGCCTGCGGCGTGGGCGCCGTCGGGGCAGGTCTGATGTTAACTCTGATGTTCAGCTTCACTGCCGCACGCAAAGGCCGACGCCGCCGACGACGACCATAGCAGTTCGTACTCACTCGATTGGCCGGTTGGCCGACTAATCGCAGGCTTCTTGATATGTAGACATGATCTGCCGGCGGACAGCCTTCAGACGCTGCACGTGCTCCATGTCGCCCAACTGCATCCAGTGGCGGATGCGCTGGTCGAGCATGTGGATGGTATCACATGCCAACCGGGTGCACGTGCCGTGGGACGTGGCGACTTTCGAAGCGCGCATGGCGCGC
>JACZTW010000264.1 GCA_022573485.1 Planctomycetota bacterium | reverse complement strand
CGGTTCTCATCGTGGTGCTTCTCCTGCAATTCGGCCTGAAGCCGACTCGAATTTGGTGGTTACGATTGAGTTGTTCCAACGCGCTCTTCGCTCACGCACAAGATCTTACCACGATATCGAGACGATTGCACGTTCGCCACGGTATTTGAGAATGCGATTCTCGCAATTCAGATTGGAGCAGCCTCATTTTCGTTCATGGGGCTTCCAGCAAGGGCCGATCGTCCCTCATCGAACGGCGCGCGTGGGCGTGTGTTAATTGATTCTAATTATGCATCGTGCTCGCCGCCGGTCTCCGCCTCACAGTGTCAGCCGAGATCAATGCTCTGGCTGGCCCGCTTAACGCAAGGAATCCCCGCCATGTAACCCGTCCTGGAGAACCGCTACGGCGCGCGCGATTCATCACTGGAAACACTCGCCGGCACCAGGTTGCTGCGTGAACCGTTGCGGAAAAAGGGTACCGTCTGCTCACGGCAGGGTGTTTCCCGCGCTGCCGCTTGGGGCTCGGATTTCCCCGAGCGCCGCCCGAATCAGAGTCCGAAATCCGACGCGGCGGAACGGGTCAAGCTCATCGTCGCGGATCCTCTGAAACGCGGCGCTCTTCCGCTCCTCCTTAGCATATCGAGCAGCAACTCTGCGGCCAAGATCACTACCCCGCATGGCGGCGTTTTGGTACCATGTGCGACATGAACAGAAGAACATTTGCACATGCGACACGTTCCGCGCCGGTAGCGCTGGCGGCATTGTTGGCCGCAGCCGCCGCGTCGATGGCGGATGGACCTCAGGCTGCGGACGAGACGGCGATGACGCCCGAACACACCAACCAACTCATCCATGCGACCAGTCCGCATTTGCTCCAGCATGCGCACGATCCCGTAAACTGGCAACCCTGGGGGCCGGCGGCGTTTCAACAGGCGGCCCTGGAAGACAAGCCCATCTTCTTGAGCATCGGCTACGCCTCCTGCCACTGGTGCCACGTCATGCGCCGCGATTCGTTTCAAGCCGAGGATATCGCCAAATTGCTTAACGACAACTTCGTTTGTATCAAAGTAGATCGCGAAGAGAGGCCGAACATCGACGAAGTCTTCATGCAGGCCACGCTCGCGGCGACCAAGGGTCGAGGCGGCTGGCCCATGACCATCTTTATGACGCCGGACCGCAAACCATTCTTCGCCGACACCCATATGGCGCCGGAGCCGCGCGATGGGCGGCCTGGATTCCGCAACACGTGCCGGGATATCGCCCGGCGGTGGAAGGAAAACCGCCAGCTCGTGATCAACGACGCCGACGCCCTGATCAGCAAGGCGATGCGCTTCAAGTCGAACCCGCCCACGGCCGAAGTCATTAGCCGCGAGACCATGGCCCAGCGCATCGATCGCCTGCCGGACAGTTTTGACGAACAGTTCGGGGGCCTCAAGAGCAGAAGGGGCAAGTTCCCGCCCAGCGTGACATTGGAAGTGATGCTCCGCGAGTTCGCACTTCAAGAGGACGAGGCCTCACACTTGCTGATCGACGCGGTGGAACTGACGCTCGAGCACATGGCTGCCGGCGGCATCTATGACCACGTCGGCGGCGGCATGTTCCATTACAGCACCGATCCAGAATGGTTCGTGCCCAGCTTCGAAAAGATGCTGTACGACCAAGCCGTGATCGCCGACGTGTACTTGAGCGCCTATCAACTCACTGAGAATGAAGCTTACGCCCGCACCGCCCGTGGCCTGCTGGACTATTGCCTCGGCGACCTGCGCGATGACAAAGGCGGTTTCTATGCTTCGCGCGATTCGCAGAGCGAAGGCGAGCAAGGCAAGTTTTACGTCTGGACCAAGAGCGAAATCGACGCTGTGCTGAGCGCCGAGGATGCCGCTCTGTTCTCCGAATACTACAACGTCAAGCCGGAGGGCAACTGGACCGACGGCAGGAACATCCTCCACGTCACCAAGGACGAAGCCGTCTTCGCCCGTGGGCACGGCATGACCGCCGTGCAGTGGCGCGAGCGCCTGAAGAGCATGGGCAGCAAGATGAACGGAGCCCGCAGCAAGCGCACGCCGCCGGCGCTGGACGATTCGATCCTGGCAGAATGGAACGGGCTGATGATCACCACCCTGGCCCGGGCGCATCGCATCTTGAATGAGCCGCGCTACGGTCTGGCCGCCGCCGAAGCGGCCAATTTCATCCGCAAGGAAATGATCAAGGACGGGCGGCTGTTCCGCGTGCATCGCGCCGGCAAGTCGCACATCCACGGCACCGCCGCCGATTATGCCAACGTGGTCGAAGCCATGATCACGCTTTACGAAACCACCTTTGAACCCGAATGGCTGGCTGCGGCGGTGCAGCTCAACGATGCGTTCATCAAGACGTTTCAAGATCCGAACGGCGGGTTCTACTTCGCGGCCGCCGGCGGCGAGGGCCTGTTTTTCCGCACCAAGCTGCCGCGTGACGCCTCGCTGCCGTCGCCCAACTCAACCGGGGCCCACAACCTGCTGCGCCTGGCGATTCATTTGAACAAGCCCGAACTGCGCGCGCGCGCCGCCGGCAGCATGAAGGCCCTCGGCAGGACGATTTCGCGCGGGTACATGCGCCGCATGTTGTGGACCGCGATGTTCTACCACACCCAGCCGAAGGAGATCGCCATCATCGGCAACCCCGCCGACCCCGCCACACAGGCCCTCGTCGCCGAGGTCTACCGCAACTACGTGCCCAACAAGGTCGTCGCCCTGGCCCGCCCGGCCGACGCCGCCCATCCGGACGCCCCGCCGCTCATCAAGGGCAAGAAGCTGGTGGACGGCAAGCCGACCGCGTTCGTATGCCTCAACTACAAGTGCGAAAAACCCGTCACGACCCCCGCCGAACTTGCCGAACAACTGACTGCGCAGTAGTGGAGGATCTATTCGGACACTCCATCGTCGAAGACCTGTAGGGTGGCTCCGGGCCCTGCCTTCATGATTTCCGGGAACTTTCTGCATGTAGGGACGTCGAAGAAGATGGACCCACGAAGGCTCCTAACAGGAGAATGATCATGGCAAAATCGACGATTATATTTCTGGCTGTGGTGGTGCTGCAAGTTGGCCTTGAGCTTGAGGCACCTCCACAGGCCCTCAAATCGGGACCAGCTCGGCCACGGCGGGTTGGCGGCGATGTCTTGCGATCGCTGCAGAAGATCGAGTCGCCTGTATTGGAACGGTTGTTTGCCGGCGAGCATGTCTATCGCGTGAGCATCCGCAACCGCAAGATTGCCATCGCGGGGCAGCCGTTTTTCTTCGCGGCCCTGATCGTTGGAGGGCAGTGGCCCACGTACGTTGAACACGATGGTAAGGCGGTCGGTGTAATCACAGCCCGGGCCCGGCCTGTCGTCGAGGTCAGTGAAGCCTTGGATCGTGTCGTGGCCTTCGCGCATCTGCGTGCATATCGGATTAGATACATCGGTCCGCCGGCCGGTCAGGACCATCAGCCCATCGACTGGCACCTGCAGATCGAGCAGCCTGATGGGGAGAACTGGCAGATCCGCTGCATCATGCAGTGTGGCCGAACCTGCTACGCCTACGAATTCACAGTCAGCCCCGATGGCAAACTTGCCGCCAAGCGCGGGGAAGCCGTGCTATCACTCGGCGGATACAGGTCACCCTGCCTGGGCGTGCGTCAAGATCGAACTGTAAGCTGTTCCATCTCGGCAGTCAGGTTCGGGATGGCTTTGTTGAGGTTGCGGTTGTAGATCAGGTTGAATAGCCGCCCGAAGACGCTCGCACGGAGGTGCCACTGATCCTTGACACAAGCGTGTCAAGGATCTGCCAGTGCAGAACGAACATATTCTAGCTCACTTGCGGACACGCCGCCAGTGCCATCATGCCGGCGCCGAGGTAGAAAACTCTGCACAGCACTGCTAAGATTCCGCACGTATCCACTCATCTACTTGGAGAAGGAAAAACCATGCACGTGACTCTACTGACCGCCTGCGTAATCTGCTTTTGCTTAATCTCTGGTTTGCAAGTGACAAGCGCTCAGGCTGCCAAAGAGCGTCCGGGTCAAGCTGACAAGAGCGAAAAGGCAAAACAACTGCTCAAATCAATCATTGGAAATTGGGAAGGCACTTGCCGCACGTGGTTTGAGCCTGGCAAGCTTGCTGACGAGTCAAGCGTCAAAGGCGAAATCAAGCCGATCCTCGGCGGACGTATGGTGCGTCATACATACGAAGGAACGATGAAGGGAAAGCCCCGCACCGGCGAGGAGACGATGGTCTTCAATGCGGTCGACAGCAAGTTCCAAGTGTCCTGGTTCGACGATTTCCACATGAACTACGCCATCCTGTTCTCCGAAGGCGAGAAGACAGAGAAGGGCTTTTCCGTGATCGGGCAATACAGCATGGCCCCTGGCCAGACGCCGTGGAGCTGGAGAACGGAATACGAGCTGATCGACAAAGATCACTTGACGATTACAGCGTACAACATCCTCCCCGACGGCCGGGAAGGGAAGGCCGTCGAGACTGTATACAAGCGAACGAAGCCGAAATCGAACTGAGCCCTTCGCTGACATCCAGCGGGCCCTGTTCGATAGGTGGGAAATGTGCCAGGGCGATCCTGCGCCGGAACAGCCGCTCGAATCGGCCGTGATCTCGCCCCGCGGGCCGCCGATTTGGCCTCGTGACTCGTATTCTCGCCGAACATCGCTTGCTTGTATGGCTCAAGAGATGTAGGGTAGGCCTTACCGACCCAGGCGCTGATACATCCATTCATCGTTGTCGTGGGGCGTGCCCACTACCGCCTGCGGGCTCAGCTTTCTTGCCGATAAAAAATGAGTTTGATTTAGGATGTGGCAAGCGTTACAGGAGAAACAAGCATGAAAACGGTCGGATTCGCCTGCTTTGTGATACTGTCAGGAGCTGCCGCGACTGGTTGCTCTGCTGAGTTTCCTGGAGCATTCTTCGATATCGATGGCACGTGGCTTTTGGAGTATTCCAACTCGCCTAATCCTACTTGCCTAACGTTTACAAACGGTAAAGTAACGTCAGAATTGGCTGGCTGTATCGAGCCTGTGCTTATCGGCAACGCGAGCGCTGCGGACATTGAGGGCGATACCGTCAGTTTTTCCTATACGTCCCAGCAAACGATCCTTTTGCCCGATGGTACTTTCATTGAAGGAGGCGGTCTGCTCACTCTGGAGGGTACCATACAGGACGATGGATCGATTGCTGGGAGTATGCGAGCGGTCGGGAGTATCAATGGGATTGCTTTTGATAACACCGTAGGATTCATCATGACTAGACTCTG
>JACZTW010000263.1 GCA_022573485.1 Planctomycetota bacterium | reverse complement strand
CCCTCCCGGACCCTCGCCACAGCCCGACGCCTCCGGCGTTCCAATTCCTCTACGCTTCCATGCGGTCTCATACAACGAGAAATCGGTCACAAGCCGTCAACTTCTTTAACTATACCGGTATCAATAGCCCAGTAGAAGTAGTTGTTCATGCTAATTGAAAAGCCGCCATCCCCGAAGCTGATAGCCCACGCGCCCACGCTGAGCAGCAGGCCGATGAGGGAGAGGATTGTCAGGGTCTTGCGGAGCATTGGAACAGCAGCAAGCAGTAAGTTGTAAGCCGTAAGGTCGCCGTGTGACTCCACACTATATAGCCGGCCGCATGCGGCCGGGAACGCTCAGCAGTCAGAACGACAGTTCACCGAATCAGCAGTTTCCCAACTCAACAGCTCCGTGATTTCTGAACTCCCAAACTCTCAAACTCGCTCCCACACTCCGGACACCGATCCTTCGACGCGCGCAGATCGTAGCCGCATTTCATGCACAGTCCGAGCTTCTTGCGCTTGCGGCGGCGGTGGCGCGGAAGGTAATATATACAGAACACAACAGAGCCAGACAGCAGGGCGGGGATCCACAGCGGAAATGCTATCAGCCTGGGCAGCCCCTCATACCACCAATACGTTTTGATGCCCCTGAAGTCGTTCCAACCGATGAATCGTCCACCGAGTGTAATTTGATGGGAATTCTCACCCAGAATCGACCTCATTATCTGCTCTCTCTCATAGTCATCAGCGGCAATCCACCCTTGCGTCACCCTGCCGCAACTAAACCAGCCAGTTCGGAGAATGGCTCCAATAGACGGTCCCAGATAAATAAAGCCCCAATAACTCATTCCCCATAGCGCCACGCTGAGCAGCAGGCCGATGAGGGAGAGGATTGTCAGGGTCTTGCGAAACATCGAAACAGCAGTGAGCAGTAAGTCGCGAACAGTAAGGTCGCTGGCGAATCCTCTCTATATAGCTGGCCGCATGCGGCCGGTCACGCTCGGCAGTCAGCATCCAGCTTCGGCTTCTCGAACCGCGCTCCACACTCCGGACACCGATCCTTCGACGCGCGGAGGTCGTATCCGCATTTCAGGCACAGTCCGAGCTTCTTGCGTTTGCGGCGGCGGTGAACAGGCACGAATGACCACAAGAAAAGCACGGCGAAGCACGTGGCTGGCATCCAGATTGGCAAGTGTAACGACCTAGCAGGCCCGCCCAATATGGGAAGCCACGTTGTTCTCAGTCCGTCGTATCCTCCAACAATCCAATTGCCTCCATCGTTCTCCATTTCCAGAACTACTGATGTTCGCATATCCACAGCAGAGGTTCTTGCACGAGTGATAAAGGTCAACAGCCCGACGTAATTTCTTGTGCAAGGACCGACAATTGCTCCATGCCGAAGCATGATGCCCATTTCAGATGAGTAGTAGCCTAAGTTCCAATAGCTCACCCCCCACAGCCCCACGCTGAGCAGCAGGCCGATGAGGGAGAGGATTGTCAGGGTTTTGCGGAGCATGGTTGTGTTGCGCATCCTGACCCGTTCCCGGCGCGCCGGGACTCCGGGCTCTGATGGGGTCATTCCTCTATGAAATCGTGTTCGGGGTCGCGGACGGTCAGTACGGGGCAGGGCGCTTTGCGCACGACCTTCTCGGCGGTGCCGCCCATCAGGGCGTGGCTGATGCCGCTGCGGCCGTGGGTGGCAATGACGATCAAGTCGATCTGCTTCTCGCCGGCGTACGCGCAGATCTGTACGTGCGGCTTGCCGAACATCGCCGCGGTGATCGGCGATTTTCCCAAGCCGCCCAGGTGCGCAATCTCGAAATCCGCAAGCTGTTTTTCCGCGAGGCCGGTCAGATCCTCCGGCGGCGGGCCCATGGGCACGCTCTCCGGCCCCAGGCTGACCCAATACTGGTAGGCCTCGTCCACCACGTGAATGCAGTGCAATTGAGCGTCGTAAGCCTCGGCGAAGCTCACTGCATAGCGGCACGCCTTGAGCGAGAGGTCAGAAAAATCCGTCGGGTACAGGATGTTCTTCAGATCGATTTTCACGCCGCTGCTCCGCGAGACGTTCCATCTTATTCTACGCGACTTGACCGTCTTCGCCCACTACATCTATGATCTGGGGCATGGAATTGACCGTCGTGGAATCGAAACCGCCTCCGCCGGGGCGCCGACTGCCGCCGTGGCTGAAGAGGCCGTTGCCCTTCGGCAGCTTTGGGGCCACGCGCGGGATCATCGCCCGCAGCGGAATCGCCACCGTCTGTGAAGATGCCCGGTGCCCCAACCTCAGCGAATGCTGGTCCAAAGGCACTGCCACGTTCATGATCATGGGGCACGATTGCACGCGGCGCTGCCACTTCTGCGCCGTTGTCACCGCCAAGCCCGATCCGCTCGAACTGGATGAGCCGCGGCGGCTGGCGGTCGCGACTGCGGAGATGGGCCTGAATCACGTCGTCATTACCGCCGTGGCCCGTGACGATCTGCCCGATGAAGGCGCGGGCCATTTTGCCGAGTGCGTGCGGCAGGTGCGAGAACGCGCCTCCGATACGACGGTCGAGGTTCTGCCCGCGGACTTTCACGCCCGCCGGGAGTGCATCGCCGAGCTGGTCGCCGCCCGGCCGGACATTTACAACCACAACATTGAAACCGTCGAGCGGCTCAGCCCCGCCATCCGACCGCAGGCGAAGTACAAGCGCTCGATGCGCGTGCTGGAGATCATCAAGGAATTGTCGCCCGCCATGCCGACCAAGAGCGGCGTCATGGTCGGGCTGGGCGAATCCTTCGAGGAACTCGTCACCACGTTCCGCGATCTTCAAGCAGTCGGCTGCAACATCCTCACCGTCGGCCAGTACCTTCAGCCTACTCGGACCGACCACGCCGAAGTCGAGAAGTTCTACACGCCCGCCGAGTTCGACGCCCTTGCCGATGCCGCCCGCGACGTCGGCTTCAAGCACGTTGCCTCAGGCCCCTTCGTCCGCTCCAGCTACAACGCCGGCGAAGTCTTCGCCGCGCTGCGCGATAGGCCTCACCTTCCAGATCCACGCGAGCAGGACCCCGGGCATGCCCGGGGCTAAATAGCTGGAAGGGGTCCGCGATGGAACGGGCCTTCGAGCGGCTCAACTTGCGGTCGTTTCGAAATGAAGGCGCGAGCGTCCTCTAACTCACGCGAGGCAGTGAATTTGATCACGCGCGGATCGTTGGGTCCAGCGCTCGGCGACAAGTGAACAGTCGCCCTGCCGGCCGGCGTTGGGCCGGCTTCAACTTCTCGGACTAAGAGGAACGATTAAACACCTTCTAATAATCGAAACGACGATCGCCTCGGCTTGCAATGGCTCGAAGCTCCGCATACCATGATACAGCCGATCGAGAGTCGCTTTCCGTAGCGCTCAGATGCGGCCTTGGAGCGGAGTGGAAGCCACCGATTCAGGGGCGGGAGATCAACCGCGGAGTACACTCCAGCCAAAGAATGCTGGACACGGTTCGAGCAGGGCGAGGCGGCCCTCCTGACTGAGGGTGCCTTTCTGTTGCGCATCATCGACGCGATCGTGAATAAGTAACCCCGCGGAAGACCATTCCGCTTGGATGCAGCGACTGCGTGGCGGCTTTTTCAACGATCCATTAAAACGAAACCCGTACGCTGATTGCCGAATCTGCCTTTCCGGAGGGCAACTGTCATGCAAAACGTCTGTTCCCATCACGTAGCTTGTCAAAATAAAACGGAGCATGAGAAGATGAACAAACTGTGGAAATTAGTCATTTTGTGTACCGGCTGTCTCAGTCTCATGGCGGCCGACTCGGCGCTGGCGGATTATGTCGGTTTGGTGCATGTGACCAAGTCCGATGAGGACACAGTGAATCTGTGCAATAACGCCAACGGCGACGACGTGCCCGAGCCGCTGGACGTCTGCAATGTTCTTGCCCAGTTTACCAACCCGGTGGACAGACTGCTCAGTGTGGGTAATGGGGACATCACCGCGAGCAATGGTCTCTATTTTCAACATATGTTCAACCCCGCCGTGATCGCGCCGACGTGTACTTTCGTTGGCCTTTTTCCCGACCTGATCTGCGACACATTTGTAACGATCGGGTACAAGTGTGGCCCTGACCCAGCTGGTACCGATACGACCGCCGTCGATGGTGACTTCCTGCCTTCGGAGTTCGCAAATAATGGCCACCTCGTCGGTGGCTGGTTCGCAATTCCCCTTCCCGACGGCACTCATCAGGGCGACGCCGGCACTTGGCCATGCCTGCAGGTGCTCTTCCTGCAACTGTCGGTGCCGACAGGCGAATCCATCACGGGAACCATCAGCGTCTTCGCGACAATCAACGACGAAATAGTCGCGTTTGCCAATCAGGTCGTCGATTGCTCTGGGGCGAACGACTGTCCGCAGGGCGAGGCCTGCTACGACTGCGATCCCTGTACTGTTGACGACACCTGTGATGCGGACGGGAACTGCGTCGGCACGCCGGTGAATTGCGATGACGGCGATGATTGCAACGGCGTCGAGACATGCGATCCCGCCGACGGCAGTTGCCAGGACGGCGAGCCAATGGATTGCAATGACAACGACGCCTGCACCGACGACGCCTGTGCGGACGGCAACTGCGTCAACGAACCGATCGACTGCCCGGTCGGCGAGGTCTGCGATCCGGACACCGGCGACTGCGTGCCCGAAGGCTGTCCGCCGGGCAAGGGCTGCGACGACGGCAATCCCTGTACTGTTGACGACACGTGTGATGCGGATGAGAACTGCATCGGCACGCCGGTGGATTGCAGCGCTGCCGGCGATGAATGCAATACCGCCTCTTGCGATCCCAACGGCGCCGACGGCAACTGCGACATCCTCACGCCGTTACCCGCAGGCGCGGAGTGTGGTGATCCCAACAATACCGACTGCGATAATCCCGACACTTGCGATGGTGCCGGCGCCTGCCAGGACAACAACGCGCCTGCCGGCGATCCGTGCGGTGACCAGGGAGTCGATTGCCTGGTGGACGACACCTGCGACGGCGCGGGTGGTTGTGCCGATAACGGTAATCAACCGGACGGTTCGGCCTGCGGTAGTGGCGCGGACACCGACTGCGACGACCCCGACAGTTGTATGGGAGGCGCCTGCCAGGACAACAACGCGCCTGCCGGCGATCCGTGCGGTGACCAGGGCGTCGAATGCCTGGTGGACGACACCTGTAACGGCATGGGCGGTTGTACGGATAACGGTAATCAAGCGGACGGTTCGGCCTGCGGTAGTGGCGCGGACACCGAGTGCGACGACCCCGACAGTTGTATAGCAGGCGCCTGCCAGGACAACAACGCGGCTGCCGGCGA
>JACZTW010000262.1 GCA_022573485.1 Planctomycetota bacterium | reverse complement strand
GCCCCTCACCCAGTCTCATAACTTGGCGCCTGATCGTTGAGTCAATCTAGGTTGAGACAGCGCCACGGCTCGCCAGACTCGGCCGAATCTGCGAGCTGCACTGGCGGGATCCTGCCAGAAGGGGCGGGTACTCGCTTGCCTGACGTCGTTATTTTTCTTGAGCTGGCTGATCGGTGATTTCGAGAACTTCCATCATGGCGTAATGCTTGCCGTCATAGCAGCGGAAGAGGAACACATCGCCGGGGTGGAGGGTCTTTTTCTTGCGGTCATAGCCCGAGTTGGGTGCTTCAAAGAGTCGATCAAAGGGCGTGTCCTTCATCTGGATCGACGCAGGTCTTTGGGGGCCGGACACGTCGAAGTGGTTGAGGACCAGGCGGTCTTCCTCTTGTCTGATGAGAAAATCGCTGTGCCTGCCGACCTGCTCGAAGCCTTCAATAAAGCTCACCCGCGACAACTTGCCGCTCGACAACGTAGCCGTACCAACAAGCACATCGCCCTCGAAGCTGTGCGTGCCGTCGGGCTGATAGGCCCAGCGCACGTGGGCGAAGCGCCGGCGATAGCCGTTCAGCTCGACCGTGACTTCATCGCGCGGGCGGACGGTCACTTCAGCATACAGGCCCGAGAACCCAGGTTTGTGGGTGGAGATGTTGACCTTGCCCGGGCTGACGGGTTCGGCCACAAAGTAGCCTGAGGCGTCGGCGATGGCCAGCGCTTCACCATCGACGTAAATGGCAAGTCCTTCGAGATCGACGGCCTCATCTTCGAGCCAGACGCGGCCCACGACGGCGGCTGCCGAGGAGGCGGTGAGCGGCGAGAGAACGAAATCGTCCCAGATAGCGAGCTCTCCCAGGCGAAGCATGCCCTTTCGCGCCAACCGCTCGTACCCGTCCGCGACGACGCGTAGCTCAACGGGCTGCGTGCCCCGCAAGAGGCGCACGGGCTGCAGAACGACTTCGTCGCTGGACGCGTGGCCGGGAATGTGGCCGCACCGACCCGTACCGACGAAGTAGAGGTTGGCGCGGGCGTGGAGGGGGCGATTATCGTGCGCTGAGACGGCGTATACGATCACTGCGTAACGAGCGCCGGCCTCAGTGCCCAAAAGCTCTGCGCCGCGAGCGACCGCCTCGGTGAGCGATTTGAAACGCCGCGCCCGCAACGTCGCCTTCTCAGTATCCTCGGCATCATCACCCAGCGTGCTGGGGGCGCAGTTCGCGGTTGGCGCTGCGACTGAACCGGCCCAGCAGAGCGTCAAACACCCTGCCCAGATGAAACGGCGTGCCCTCGCGGAAGCGGCGCAGGCAGAAACGACTTTTGCTAGGGGCTTTCCCATTTGCTGCTCTCGTTTCATCATAGTACGTCATTCGGCCATGGCAAAGCGAGTATCTGGGATTTCCTATTTGCCGACTGCAAAGTCGCAATTCTGCCGGATTCTGGCCCAATCTCAAAGCCGAATGACCATGCTGACGACAATTGCCTGTGCTTGAACGCCAAATCCGACGCGTTCCCGCTTGCCAGAGTGCTACGGGAGCGTTTGCCCGCTCCATGGCGCAGCAGCAATTGCCTCCTGTCTGAGATCGCCATGTTCTTCGCCTTTCGCGACACTCAGCCTCGCTGCACCAACGGCAGCGGCACACCAAACCGCTGAATCCGCTCAAGGATCGCCGCGAACAACTCGCGCGGCACCCGCACGTATCATGCCATCCAGGATAACTGCATCTGGGAAATCCGGGTTTGCTTGAAAACACCCAAGGAGCCGCAGACGGAATGAAATCCCGACTTGTCGGGAGTCTGCGCGAGGCCTCGCGCGGGTTAAAACCCGCGGCTCCTTGAGAGAATCCGAGTCTTCAGACAGAGCCAAGTGCTCCTTGATGCATAAGTTGATGCACCCCTGCGCCCCCGCCAGGATCAGATCGGCCACACTTCAGGCAGTAGAATCTAGCCGCCAAATTGGAATTGGTTCGGCTCGGCTGCGCCGGGTATAATGCCCTCCCGCCGGTCGTCGATCGGCTCTCGGTCTCGAGACGAGGATAGGCTCGATGTTTGCAGAGTGGTTGTTCGGTGCCGACCTCCCAACCTGGGCTATTTTTGCCGAGTTGATCCTGTGCGGCTTGATCATTTCAATGGCGGGGGCGCGCCTCACTCGCCTGGCGGACAGAATCAGCGACATTCTGAATCTGGGCAAGGCGTGGGTCGGCCTTTTGCTTCTGGCGGGAATCACCTCGCTGCCCGAAGTGGTCACGGGCGGAACCGCCGTCACCATCGGGCAACCCGATCTGGCTTTCGGAAACATCTTCGGCAGTTGTATGTTCAATGTGGCGATCATCGTCATTTTGGACGGCCTGATGCGCAGCGGCACGGTCCTGCGGGTGGCGAACCCATCGCACAGCCTGAGTTCCTCGATGGGCATCGTATTGATCGCGCTGGCGGTGCTGGGCATGACACTGGTGCAGCAGGCAGCCGATGCGGATTCACACGTGTCGCCGGAGGTCATGGAAGCGGGCCTCTGCGTCCTGCTCGCAGGCGCGTACGTCGCCTGCATGCGCCTCAGCTTCCGCTTTGAGCAGCAGCTTCAGAATGGTGAGCAGAAAGCGCTCGCCAAGACCATGGATCCGCAGGTACGTCGAATCTATATTTCATTTGCGATTCTGTCGGTGATTCTGATCGTCGTGACCATCTGGCTGACGCGCACCGCCGACGTCCTGCAAGACCATCCGATCGGATTGCTGGGCGGGCGGACGCTGGGCGCGACATTCGTCGGTGTTTTCTTTCTGGCGGCGGCCACTTCACTGCCCGAGATAGTAACCAGCATCACCGCCGTCCGGATTGGACAGGTCGATCTGGCGCTCGGCAACATCTTCGGCAGCAATATGTTCAACATCGCGGTGATCCCCATTTTGAAGGTCTTCTCGCTGTTGAATGGACAGTCGATGCTCATGGACCCCGCCAACTTCGCCGTGCAGGGGCACACCGTCGCCGGCCTGTTCGCGATCCTTATCACGGGCGTGGCCGTCGCCGGGCTCGTCTATCGCACCAAACGGCGATTATTCCACTTCGGAATTGATTCGGTCTTGATCGGCGTGATATATTTGGTGGGCATGTATATCTTGCTAAGGTAAGCATCGATCGCAGAATGGATCGTTGGGGGCCAAGCAATGTACGGAAGTCGCTTCTTCTTGCTGTTGACACTCGCTGCCGCACCGGCCTTCGCGCAGGAGTCGCCCGATCCGCCGCCGCCGGCCAACGAAAACGCCGCCGCGGATGAGCCCGAACCCCAGGTTTTCACGACCATCCAGGGGCAAGTCTTCGACGCTTTGGGACGTGGCGTTGAGAACAGCACGGTCGAGATTACCAAGAAGGCTGATCCGTCGGTTACTGGAAAGGTGCAGACCGATCACTACGGGGATTTCACGCTCAAACTGACGGGCGAACACCCGGGCAGCTTCAAGATCAAGATTACGCGCGAAGGGTTTGTTGATCATCTGGCGGAAATCACCATCGAAGAAGATGACTTGGAACCCTTCGTTGACGTAATGCTTAAAGGGGCGCTGTCGGTGGCCGGCGAAGTGCGCGAGTTCCTGGAGGACAATCCGGTCGCCGGCACCACGGTCCTGCTCGAGACGATGTACCGCAGGGACGCAACAACCACCGACGAGGCCGGCCGCTTCGAGTTCAAGAATCTCATTCCCGGTTCGGTTCAATTGACGGCCGAAGCTGAGGGCTATGGCAAGTCGAAAGTGCGAGTGACGGTCGGTGAGGCACAAGGTCTCGTGCGCATCGTCTTGAAGCCCGAACGCATCCTGAAGCTGACGGTGCTGAATGACAAGGAGCAACCCGTCGCGGGCGTAGCCGTCGAGATGGCCATCGAGTCGGCCCAGGACTATCGCAACGCAACAACGGACGCCGAAGGCCGAGTCACGTTCAAACAGCTTCCGTTTGAGACCGATACGGTGCTCCTGCGCCTCACGCACGCGGATTACGTCGCAACCGGGCGGTACGACCGCAGCGTCTTGTTCCCCGAAGACCAGCTCGAACTGCACGAGACCCGGCGCCTCATGCCGGCCGCCGTCGTGAAAGGCAAGATCACCGCTGCCGTCGCGGGCCAGGTTCTCAACGGTGCCCGCATCGACATAGGCGAAGCGCCGGACTATTCCTCGCCGTACACATTTGCCAACGTATCCGGCGAGTTTCAGATCGGCAGCCTGCCCCCGGGTCGGACCGTTCTGACCGTCAGCGTCGCTGGATACGCCCCGGAACTGAGAACCGTGACCACTGTTCCGGGCAAGCCGACTATTGTGAACGTCGCACTCGGTGCGGGCCGAACCATCACCGGACTGGTGCGGGATTCCGAGGGCAGTCCCGTCGCCGGCGCCGAAGTAGAGGCCATGAAGTGGAGGAACTATCGAACGTTGCGAGCCTCCGCAGCCACCGATGGGCAGGGCCGGTTCACGATCTTCGATGCGCCGAAGGATGAGTTCAAGGTCAGCATCTACGCCCGCGACCGCAGCGCGCTGATCGATCAGCTCATTTCGGCGGAGCGGAATGACTATGAGTTTACGCTCGAAGCGCGGTCCCCCGGTGATGCTTCCGGATCGGGCGCGTTGTGCTCGGCGAAAGTGGGTGATCCGTGTCCGCCGCTCGAACTGAAGACGCTCGCCGGAATCCAGATTGGCCCGGAGACGATCAAGAACAAGATCGTATTGCTCGATTTCTGGGCGACCTGGTGTGGACCCTGTATGGCGGAATTGCCGACCCTGAAGCGCATCCGCGACGATTTCGGCAAGCGGGATGACTTCCTCCTCGTGAGCCTCAGCAGTGACTTCGACAAAGCCGCGCTGGAGCGGACCATCAAAGACAAACAACTCGAATGGCATCACGTCTACGGCCCCGACAGCGGCGGCGACGAGTTGTCCACCGCCTTCGGCGTGCGTGCGATTCCGTGTACGATCCTCGTCGGCAAGGATGGCAAGATCGCCGCCGTCGGTCTGATCGGAGAACCGTTGCGGCAGAAGCTCGACGAGCTTCTGGGCGATAAGAAGAACTGATTGGCCCTATAGAAAAGCGGATGCCGGATCGATTCAAACATCACGGCATCCGCTCTTGATTCACGTCTGCAGGCGGCTTACGGATAGAAATCCTTGGTATAGGCGAAGCGCCCGCCGATCACTTCGTGCATTTCCAGCGTCTGCCTAATCACCAGTTGGCTACTGAAAGCCGTAATGGTACCGGGCCCGCCACCGTCATCCCAGGTTTCGGGTTGAATCTGCTTCAGCAGTTCAGTCAGGCTTTCTTGTCGGTCTTCGCGCTCCC
>JACZTW010000261.1 GCA_022573485.1 Planctomycetota bacterium | reverse complement strand
CCGCAAGACGCTCACGAGACAGGCCAATGAAAATTGAACGAGCGTGGCTGCGCATCATTGTTTCTGCAATCGTCGGTGGAATCGCGGGAGGCGGGTTGTATGCAGGCGGCGCGGTGAGACTAGTCCAGTCTCAGGCAGGCTGGATATCCCACGGCTGGGTTTTTACACTCATCTTTTTGTCCGGATTTGTAATGGGCCCTCTTGCCGCCACCGCGCTCGCACACGTGCTCACGCCGAAGGTAATGCTGGACGGGCACACACGTTGCGGAAAGTGCGGCTACATTCTCAAGGGGCTCACCGAACCACGCTGCTCCGAATGCGGCGAGCGAATATGAGATGATCCGCAAAACCCTGACAATCTTCTCCCTCATCGGCCTGCTGCTCAGCGTGGGGGATGAGTTACTGGTGTCTCGGAGGTGTGCATGAACGCGATGAGTAGGTACGTAGTAAAAGTTGCCGTCGGATTTGCCGTGGGCGGTATCGTCAGCGCTCTCGGAATAATGTTCTTCCCTCTTTCACTGATCACATACCCTCTTGGCGGTGCCATCAGCGGGCGCTCTCTAGGGAAGGGGCGGCGACCAGTTTTTGGGTTTTGTGTGGCATTTGTATTCCTTGGATTCGGGATTCCGCTGTTGCTCGTTGCTTTCCAAGGCTTGCCGTCTCTGGAACAAGGGTGGCCGCTGATTATCCCTTGGCTCCTTATGTATGCTATCGCAGGAGGGATAGGTGCGGCAGTCAGCGGGCTGGGATGGAGGGTGGCGCTCGCTTCAGCGGCAGCGTTTGGTGCTGGTGGATCAATCGCGTTTGCGGCAATTATGCTTCACTTGAGTCTAGGAATCTTCGACACGATGCTCCTAGCACTCTTCGTCGTACCTGTGATCCCCCATGTGCTCGGCGGTGCCTTGCTCGCAGTGGCATTGGAGTATCCCTCCCACAAACGCAAGAAACTCGGACTCTGTTTGCAATGCGGCTATGACCTCCGAGGGTCGAAGGATCGGTGTCCTGAGTGTGGGGAGGGCTTCTCAAGTTAGGATACTACCGAGAAGCGCAACGAATGGTACCGTCGCAGAATGTCATCACCAAGGCGTCACGAATCGGGCGACTCAGAGGGATCATCTCGCGCATCGTCCATGTGCTATCGCTGGCGGCCATGATTGTCGTGTGTTTCGCCTCGGCGACACTGTGGATACGCAGTTACGGAACTCTCGACACCTTCAGCTTTGCGTACGATCGTCAACGGGAACTTGGCTGCTTGCACACAGGGATTTCGGTTCAGTCGGCACAAGGCATAATCGAGTTTAATATAAGCTACGGGACCACGGCCGACACCTGTTCGGTGGGGCGCTGTTCTCCCGGCGCTAGGTTTGCTCACAACGCACGGGCACGTGGGCGGCTCATTTTCAACAGCATGGGCCGCTCCTGGAACGAGAAAATGGGGTTTCGGTTCCTGCACGGTCCGTCGGACTTCGTGCATGGGCTCATGGCACGTTCGGCAAGGCACACCGTGTTCGATTTCCCATTGTGGTGCCCTGTGGTGATCGCTCTTGCCTTCCTTCTCCTGACCACGCACCGGATGCGGCTCAAACATCGGAGGACGCTCGCAGGATTCTGTCCAACCTGCGGGTACGACCTTCGCGGCTCGACGGGTCGCTGCCCGGAGTGTGGGACAGCGATGCAGAAGAACGGGGCACTTGATACAATGACGCATGGCCATGACAAACTCGACCACACATAGGATTGCGGCCTTCGTCGCGCTGCTGCTCTGCGTTTCAAGCGCCGTGCTGGCCGACCCGCCACCCGGCTATTACGACTCAGTTGACGCCACCGACTCGACGACGCTCCGCACCACGTTGCACGCCGTCATCGACGACCACCAACGGTTTCCCTACACGTCGGGCAGCACCGACACCTGGGACATCTTGAATCTGGCAGACGAAGACCCCAACGACTCCGGCAATATCCTCGACGTGTACCGCAACGCCAGCTATCCGAAAATCAGCGGTGGGGTCCGAGACTACAACCGCGAGCACACGTGGCCGAAGTCCTACGGCTTTCCGGACAACACGTCCGACAACTATCCGTACACCGACTGCCACATGCTGTTTCTGTGCAACGGCAGCTACAACAGTTCACGGGGCAACAACCCATTCCGCAATTGCCACGCCGGGTGTAGCGAGCGAACGACTCTGGAAAACAACGGCTAGGGCGGCGGCAGTGGCGAGTATCCCGGCAACTCAAACTGGCGAACGGGATCGGGATCAAGCGGCATTTGGGAAACGTGGATCGGCAAAAAAGGCGATGTTGCACGAGCGTTGCTGTATGCCGACATCCGTTACGAGGGCGGGACTCACGGCGACACCGGCGCATCCGAACCCGATCTGATTCTCACGGACGACACGTCCCTCATCGCCGCCAGCAACACGGGCGACAACGAACCCGTCGCGCACATGGGGATGCTCAGTGTCTTGCTGACGTGGCACGAGCAAGACCCGGTGGATGATGTTGAGCAGAATCGCAATGACATTGTTTTTTCGTTTCAGGGCAATCGCAATCCGTTTGTCGATCATCCTGAATTCGTGGTGTGCCTGTTCATGGATGAGTGCGACGCCGCGTGTCCGCAGGACCTGGACGGGGACGGTCAAGTCGAAGCGTTTGACTTGGCGATTTTGCTGGGTGCCTGGGGGCCGTGCGAGGGCTGTCCCACCGATTTCAACGGGGATGGCGTGGTGGACGCCTTCGATCTGGCTCAGGTGCTTGGGGCGTGGGGAATGTGCCGCTAAGGCCCGTAATCGCCCTCTCTTGCAATCGCACGGGGCGGCAGAGTATCATTGGAGCCGGTCGGGCCCCGCGCCTTCGCTCGGCACGGGCTGTCAGATTGCTTCAGCACATCATAGGAGGCCGTGACATGCGGTATTCAAAGACGACAATCAGTCTGCTTGCGTTCTTGTGTGGAGTGTTTGTGGCAATCCCCGCCGCACAGGCGGCGACCATTACCGTGACCAGCGAATCCGGCGGAACCGGCGGCCCGGACTGCACGCTCCGCGACGCCATAACCGCAGCGAATACCAACACGGCAACTGGAGGATGCCCGGCGGGCAGCGGTGCCGACACCATCGAACTACCTGCCGGTGCGACCATTACCTTAACAGCAGTAGACAACTACAACGAGGGTGAGAACGGCCTGCCATCGATCACCAGCGAGATCACCATCAATGGCAACGGGGCGACCATCGAGCGATCCTCGCTCGTTGCAACGCCGGAATTCCGCATCTTCCATGTCTCTGCTGAACTAATCCTAAGCAATGTGAGTGTTGTGAATGGGGACGCCAATGGGTTTTACGGATTTGGAGGCGGATTGTTCATTGCCGTCGGTGCGACAGTGCTGTTGACTGACATCACTGTCAGCGGAAACACGGTCAATCTCGGCGGCGGCGGAATCGCCAGCTCTGGCGCTGACAAAGTGACCCTAACCAACTGCATAGTCAACGGCAACTCGGCGGGCGGCATAGGCGGCGGCATCCTCAATGACGGCACAGGTTTATCGCTGACCAACACCACTGTTTGTGGAAATACGCCCGATCAGATCTTTGGCGACCCCTGGACAGACAATGGCGGCAACCTAATCTTCATCTTTTGCCCGCCCTGCCTTGCCGCTGACTTCGACGGCGATGGGATAGTCAATGCAACGGACTTGGCGACGTTGCTCGGCAGTTGGGGACCGTGTGAAGGATGCTCGGCGGATCTCGACGGCAATGGTCAGGTTGGGCCGTTCGACTTGGCCCTGCTGCTGGGCAACTGGGGGCCATGCCCGTAGCCAGCGACATCATCCTCGATTGGATCGCCAAAGACGGCTACTCGCTGTCCGAGTCCGGCTGGATTCAAACGCGGGATCGCAAGTTCTACTTCGAGGTTATGGCGGAGAAGGACGGCCATCGACACATCGCACGAGCACCGGATCGAGAGGCGGCGGCTTGGTATCATTCATGGGGTAAGGTCACCAAGCGACGTTGACGCTCTCTTCGTTTCCCATGAGCACGGTGACCACATCCGCAGTGCAGGCGTGTTTCATCGAACGTTCAACGTGCCTATCTACGTCACGAAGCCGACGCTAAATGTGAATGGGTGGGACTTGGGGCGACTGGCGGCTATCCACAAAACGGCCTTTCAGCCCAAATAAGCCGGAAGGGTGCACGAAGTTCCGTGTAGTGGGTGCGGATCCCAGCGAAATCGCCTATAATTCCTACAGGCGGCGGCCACCGATGAGGAGGCCAAACGCCGATTGGGATACATGTACATATCTGTTGAGGAGCCTTGCCGATGAAAACACGATTAACACACGGAGTCATTGGATACCTGTCTGTGGCGGTCATCTTGACTGCAACGCCGGGGTGCCGCAAGGAAAAGCCGGTGCAGAGGAGTCGCCGAAGGAAGAGGTTGAGGTCAGGGAGGACAAGGAGTCGGCGAAGGAAGAGGTTGAGGTCAGGGAGGACATCGACGCCGACACGAAGGCGGCAGTCGAAGCTAAGCTCGCTGAAGCTGACAAGTTCGATGGAACGATCGACAAGGTCGTGTCGAAGTGCCCAAGCTGCGCATTGGAGAAGGACGGCAAGAGCGAGCAGGCGCTGGAAGTCGCAGGCTACAAGCTTCACTTCTGCTCCGAAGACTGCAAAAAAGGCTTCGAGAAAGACACCACGAAGGCGATCCTAGCGCTGAAGATCCCGGAAGGCTGAACCGAGATGGACAGCCACGGGCGGGAGGCCCATACGGTCTTAAAGGAGGACTCATAATAACCAGGAGCTTGCCCCCGCTAAGCACGACAATGTCCTCTGCGCCTGCTGAACTGACGCGACTGTAACATAGGCCCACGAGGACGGCTACTCGCTCTCCGAGACCGGCTGGATTCAAGCGGTAGTTCGTAGAACATTCGCAAATCAACGGTGTTTCCCAAATACTTACGAATTCATGGGAAAGCGTAAGTAATGCGCACGTCTCACGGTCGATCGTGGCCGACTTCACATAAACGTAAGTATTTCGACGTTTTTCGGTCGATCCGGATCGTCGCTCGATCCCTCGATTTCCGAGGTATCCCCAAAGTACCTTCGACCCGTCGATCGTCGCTCTACGGGCTTGCAAACGATCCAAATCACGCGGATCGGCGTGGATTTGCATTCGGTCGGCGAAATGGCTATACTTCACGTGACTTATCCTCCGAAACCGCGAAGTGGTTGGATTCCGCTTCTGGAATCTGACTCGATTACAGTCGCTTCGCGGTTTCATTTTGCAAATAGCTGTGAAAAAGGTTTTCCTCACAAG
>JACZTW010000260.1 GCA_022573485.1 Planctomycetota bacterium | reverse complement strand
AACGTTTGCATGACGTCGGAGGGGGCGTGGACGTCCAGCAGCCCCACGATCAAGGTGAAGTTCATGCTGGGCGAGCACTGCTACCAGGATTCGATTCACGCCTTCTGGCTGGGCCAGCGGCTGCCCGAGCTGCGCGTGATCGACGGCATGGACGCAAGCCAGCCGCCCACGATGCGTTCGTCGTCGAAGGCGGAGCCGCCCAACGAGCAGTTCCTCAAGCTCTGCGAGGAGATGCAGCTCCAGGACGACGAGCTGCTTCGCATGGTGGGGCTCTACCGGGTGCTGAAGACGCACCTGGCCGTCTACTATCGCCACCACATCCAGGTAACCGATCAGGTGTGCGATGCCCCAACGGTGCGCATCCTCCGCCACATCCTGCTGGAGGAGGAGGAGCATCTGCATTGGGGCCAGGCGATCTATGAAGAGCTGGCGGACACGCCGGAGCGACGTCGCGAGGCGCTGGAGTGGCAACAGCACCTGGAGGATCTGCTGATCCGTTCGGGCGGCGTCACCGGCGGCAAGTAGCGAAACGTCAGGAAGCATCTGACTCCTCCGCGGGAACCTTCGCAATCGCTGATTGTTTGATTGGAATCGCGTACAGCGCACGTTTGCGAAGCTGCGGAACCTGCAGATCATCGATTGAACCTCCGCGGGCGATGAGCAAGAGCATTTCGGCATAGGACTGCAGGCCGTGCGCGAGCATCTCCATCTTGCGGCGGTCGCGGCCCGTCATCTTGACGAGCAGATCGGCCGTTTGTGGCATGGCGGTGAGCGCGGCTCGGAGCCCTATGAGGCGCTTGGAGTAGCGGCCGGTCTTGAGCGCGTTTAGGTTACCCTTGGGCGCTCCGGCCCCGGGCCGGCGGCCGCCGCGCGGGGGTGAAGGTTGCTGGGTGGAGGGTGAAAGACGCATGAGGCCGGCCTCCGCTCGTGGGTGATTAACGAATCATACGGCGGCGGCGGGAGAGGTGGAAGGGGCACGTGGCACAGGTCTGCTAAGATTGAGCCGTTGCGAGATCGAAACAGCACGGGCGGGAGAGGGTTAGAGAGCACTATGAGGCGATTTGCGCGATGACGAACCTACCTGCGTTTGCAACAAGCGGTACCGAAACGGAGAGGTTCGACATCCGACTGAGCTACCGGATCGTCCAGTTGTTTTCCGAAGGGCTCTACGCCAGCCCGAACAAGGCAATCGAAGAACTGGTGGCGAATTCCTTCGACGCAGGAGCAGTTCGGGTCGGTGTGCATCTTCCAATGGATTTCCACGCACAGGGGGCGACAATCGCCGTTGTAGACGATGGTGAGGGTATGGACGACGCCGACCTGAAGCAGCACTGGCTCATCGGTAAAAGCCAGAAGCGAAAGCTGGCCAGCCTGCCTAGAGGCCGACAACAGATCGGGAAGTTTGGTATTGGCAAACTAGCGACATACGTCCTGGCTAACCGCCTGACCCACATCTCGAAGAAGAGGGGTAAGTACTACGCCACGTCAATGGATTTCAGATTGGTGGATGAGAAAGGCGATGAAGAAGTCGAGTCGAAGGCGCCTATCAAGATCGGCCTCCGCGAGTTGACCGAGGCTGAGGCCAAAGAATCACTGAAGAGTTGGACAACCTCACCCTCCTTCAAGAAGAGCGAGATCAAGCTGTTCGGATCCGGAGCCTCGAAGGCGTGGACGTTCGCGATATTGTCAGACCTGAAAGACAAGGTTCATGAGATCCGCCGCGGCAGGGTGGAGTGGGTGCTCCGCACAGCGCTCCCGCTCAGAGACGACTTCGCGATTTATCTTGATGGCAACAAACTAGAGCCGAGCAAGGCAGGCAAAGGTCGACTAATGAGGTGGGTTCTCGGCAAGGATATCAAACAGCTTGCAAAGCCCGCTCCCGCCGTCGAAGCGAGCGAGGACAAGAACCTGGATGAGAACTCGCCGACGCGTTTCGCTCTGATGCAGGCCGATGTGGGACGAATCACCGGATACGCGGAGATCTACCGTGACCTTTTGACTGGGAAATCGGACGAATGGGGGCGTAGCCACGGATTTTTCGTGTATATTCTCGGTCGTCTGATCAACCCAGATGATGGCCACTTCGGAATACGACCAGATGAGCTGCGGCACGGCACATTTGGCCGAATCCGAATCGTTGTCCACATGGACAAGTTGGATGACTTTCTGCAATCGGACCGCGGGCACATTCGCGAGGGGCCTGTTCTCAATGACGCCCAAAACATCCTGCGCGCCATCTTCAACAGGATTCGGCCGGAGCTGGAAAAGCTTGACGCGGCGGAGGAGCCGGGCGCGAAGCTCGCGCGCAGACTGGCGGCTAGTCCGTCTAGTCTAGCCCGACGCCCAATCATCGAAATGGCGCGGGACGCCCTGGGAGGCAAGATCAAGTCTAACTACATCGCGTTGCCTCCAGCAACGACGGAGAACGAACGCGACAAATTGGTTTCGGCACTGGAGGCCCGGGCGAAGACCCCAGAAAAGTTTGTTACCGGAATCGAGTTCGCATACGATGCAACATCTGAAGACCGCATCGCAGTATACGATGCGGTCACGGGGCAACTCAGAGTCAATGGCCTTCATCCGTTTGTAGCCGCCTTCTTCGATGAACTGAACAGCAAGACGAGCGGTCTGCCTCTAGAGATGTTTGCGATGGCGGAGGTGCTGCTCGAATCTCACCTTTATCAGCGTGGCCTCAAGCAGAACCAGATAGATGATGTAATGAGTTCGCGCGATCAGCTGCTAAAGAACTTCGCTCAGGAATCTGGGCGAAGGACCGCATTGAGCGTGGCGAACGCCCTCAGAAACGCCAGAAACGATCAGAATCTATTGGAAATCGAGGTTGCCGCAGCCTTCCGTAGCTTGGGATTCGACGCTACACGAATTGGTGGCAACGGAAAACCCGACGGCGTCGCGAAAGCGTACCTCAGTCCAGGACCTGACGACAAACCTCGGCGATATGCTGTGACACTCGAAGCAAAGAGCAAGAAGCGCGACGGGAAGAAGGTAAAGACAAAAACCTTCGGTGTGTCCACGGTTGCACGCCATCGAAAAAAGTACGGCTGCGAACACGCCATCGTGGTTGCACCAGCCTTCACGCACACTCCCGGAAAGGAGAGCGCACTGGCTCAGGAAATCAAAGCGGATCGAGACAACACGTTCAAGGCTGGAAAGCCGCGGACGATCACGGCGATCCACGTGGATGATCTTGCACGGTTGGTGCAGTTGCGGCCAATCAAGCGGCTAGGGCTTGCAGAGATTCGGGGTCTGTTCGAGATTTGTAGCCTGCCTGAGGACTGCAAGGCGTGGGTGAACAAGATAGAAGAAAAGACCGTGACGAAGCCTCCTTACATGAAGATCATAAACGCGATTCACAAACTGCAACAAGATTTTGGCATGGCGTCAGTTGAGTACGCGGCGTTGCGCGTGGAGCTCGCGCAGAGCACGCCGCCGTATAAAGTCGAGACGAACGATGAACTACTTGAACTGTGCAAGGCGATGGCGGCTCTGGCCACTTACGAGGTCACAGCGACGGATCGTACCGTCGAGTTGGATCAAAGTCCGGAAAACGTGATGGCCGCGATAGAGTCCGCAACAGAGGCCTATCCAGACAACAACAAATGAGAAAGGTTGCACACGCAATCTGACCGCGCGTACTGTGTAATAGAGACGCTGAATTATCAACATTGTGCTTGCGTATGAACAGTCCGATATCTTCGATCCGAGCAATTCATCCGTTCCCGGCCCGCATGGCGCCGGAGATTGCACTGCAGGAGTGCAAGGGCTTGCCCTGGGCTTCATCAGTTCTCGATCCAATGGCTGGCTCGGGCACAGTCCTTCGGTATGCCCTTGAACAAGGTCATCGGGCCTTGGGGTTCGACCTCGATCCGCTCTCCGTTCTCATTGCAAAGGTGTGGACCACGGCCTTGGATTGCAAGCGATTGCGCCGGCATGCCGCTCAGGTAGCAGCCGAGGCAAGAGACCTAGAGCGAACGTCGGTTGAATTGCCTTGGATTGACGCGGATGCGGAGACTCGGGCGTTCGTGATCTATTGGTTTGGCAGGAAACAACGCAAACGACTACGAGCGTTGGCATGGATCTTGCACGGCAGGCGTGGTGCGGTGGCCGATGCGCTGCGACTAGCGTTTAGCCGTCTCATTATTACCAAAGAGCCGCAGGCCTCGCTGGCTCGGGATACAGCGCACAGCCGTCCACACCGCGTCCTGGACCGTAGTGACTTCGACGTGATAGCCGGTTTTGAGAAGTCGGCTGAATGGCTTGCCAGGCAACTAGAAGAGCAAGCACCGCTAGGAAGCTGCCGTGTAAGGGTTGGGGACGCGAGAGACCTGAAGATGGTGGCAGGCAATTCTATAGACGCTGTAATTTCGTCGCCACCTTACCTGAATGCTATCGACTATATGAGGGGACACAAGCTGAGCCTAGTGTGGCTTGGGCACCAGGTTGGTGCGCTTCGAGAGACCCGCTCGAATTTGGTGGGCACCGAACGTGGCCCGGACGGTGAAACCATCAACGCCGTGTCGGAACTAGTGCGATCCATTGAGCCTCCCAGAGGCTTCTCCCGCCGCCTGAACAGGATCGCAGATCGATACGCAGGCGACATGGTTCGTGTGTTGCGCGAGATGGAACGGGTGCTCAAGCCGGGGGCCCCTGCGACCCTGGTAATTGGGAATTCTACGGTCGAAGGATCATTCGTCGAGACCGCCCAGCTGATTCAGAGAGCTGCTGAAATGGCGGGGCTCCGAACTACTAGCCGACAAGAGCGCGAGATTCCGCCGTCACGCCGTTACCTACCACCTCCGTCAGCGGACGGCACATCAGCACTCGATGGTCGAATGCGTACGGAGGTGATACTCAAGCTGCGAAAGCCTGCCGCATAAGGCGGCCGGGCCGATCACACACCACCCGTGCAGCCGCGCTTCCGGCTGGAGGAAGCGGTCGGCGACGCTGCCGAGGACGGCCCTGGCGGCGGGGCCCTGGTGTGGGAGGCCAAGACCGCGAGGGCAATGTCGCGCTTGGCAATGGGGGCGATGAGCCCCCAAACCTTGACGCGCACGGCAGGGTGAGCCTACAATTGGGCGTCTTTCAAGGAGGATGCCCATGAAATTCGGCCTGTTCTACGAGCACCAGCTCCCCAAGCCGTACGACGCCGACGACTGGGATCCCGATCAGGAGCATCGGCTGTTCAAGGACGCGCTGGACCAGCTCGAGCTGGCGGACAAGCTGGGCTTCGACTATGTCTTCGAGGTGGAGCACCACTTCCTGGAGGAGTACGCGCACTCGACGGCGCCGGAGGTGTTCCTGGCGGCCGTCAGCCAGCGCACGAAGAACATCCGCCTGGGCCACGGCATCAC
>JACZTW010000259.1 GCA_022573485.1 Planctomycetota bacterium | reverse complement strand
CGGAGCTTTCGCGTTAGCGAAGAGGAGATGCTCCGCCGCCTCGTGCAACGCCTCGATGCCTCCCTCTTGGAACAATGCCTGTCCAAGGGCGAAGCGACTCAGCGCATCGCTGTCGTCCAATGCGACCAGCTTCCGAAACCTGACAACGTCTAGCGCCATAACTCCTCTACCCGCGTCGCCGCGGTAGCTGGAGTGCCTGAACACATGCGTCAGACACACGCGCCCTGAAACGGAATAACACCTGAGTTCCACGACATGGAATGGCCCCAACGCGCTTTAATCCGCCGATCCAATCGAATTACGGCTACGATGCCAAGAACCGGATGGTTGAGTCCCTAAGAACGCTCTACGTGGCGCTCGACCGCTCTTTGTGCGCTCACCCCCGGCTCGCGGAGGGCGCTGCCACGGTCAAACTTTGACCATCACATCACCGCCCTCAATCTTTACCTCCCGGCGGGTCACCCCGGTAGGAGCTGGGGGGCCAAGATGGTTTCCAGTGCACAGATCAAAGGTTGCTCCATGCCAGGGACAGGTCACCACGGTTCCTTCGAGTTCTCCTTCCGACAGTGGCCCGCCCTTATGTGTACAGGTGTCATCGACGGCGTAGTAGGAGCCGTCGATATTAAAGATTGCGACCTTGACACCCTGCACGTCAACTGCAATCGCCTTTCCCGCAGGCACGTCTTTGGTTTCTGCGACCTTGATCAACTCTGACATCGCTGGTGCTCCTCGAAAATCCAACGGAACTTACTTCACTCCGCTAGATGGTCTCTAAGCCGGCTTGCGTTTGTAGTATTCGGCATTCGTTTCAAAATGCTTCTTCTGGTCTTCCGGCACTTCATCCTCCGGCCAGATGGCCGTAACCGGACATTCATCCACGCACAGCCCGCAATCGATGCATGTCTCGGGATCGATATAGAGCATCTCTTCCTGCTCGAAATCGGGATCCTCCTTGGTTGGGTGGATGCAATCAACCGGACAGACCGCAACACACGAGACGTCCTTGGTTCCGATGCACGGATCACCAATTATGTGCGTCATTGTTTTTACTCCTCCGGTGAAGAAGAAAGCACCTACTCCCTAACATCCCGATCCATCGACTCCGGCAGGCATGCTCGGAATGACGAAAGAATTTACTTCAACCATGCACTCGCATTTGAAAGAATTATAGTGAGCCGGATCGGCGGATGCGAAGGCGACTCCAAGATTTTTTTTGACCGCAAAATCGATCTCCAGGGATCGGCAGCGTCCCCACGCGGGATTCGCCTGGACCATACGCACCACCAACTTCGCATTCCCTCATGCCACGAGACCCCAGGGCTTGTGTCTGCTGCTGCGAGCTCACTTCTTGGCGATCAGTTCGCAATGTGATGAAGGTCGCTTGCGGGCGAGCGGATCTGGCTTGAAAACGGGCTCAGCGATGACAGGGCTGACTCGGCTGGACTTTCCGGGTATACTCTCAGCAGAAATCCTGGCGAGATCGTACCGAAGGGAATCTCCATGAAGAAACAAATGCAGTTCTTGATGCGTCACACGTGGATGGCGCCGCTCGTCTTTGCGGGAGCCCTCGCTGGTTGCCATCAGAACGGGACGGCCAGCGCAGCACCGAAGACGATACAACCCGTCATGTCGCGCGCTACCTTCGTAGTCTACACTCTTCCCGGGTGACCGTACTGCCAGGCCAACACCCGCATGGTCCATGCGGTTCAACGGAAGCACCCGAACACCTTTGCAGTAGATTTCCGCCCGGCCGCAGAACATGGCGATGAAGTGGCGAGGTATGGGCTGGGCACCCACGGGGTCGTCTGCCTGGGCTTGGAGGATCAAATATTTTGGAAACACCCTGGCCATGACATGACCCAGCAGGAGCTTGACAAGGGCGTCGAACAGATCCTCGCAGCACTGAAAAAGAATTGAACTTTCGGGCCATTGAACCGTCACGCGGGGGAGGCCACACGATGCCGATCGAGCACATCAGCGCTGTGACATTTGCGGTTCACGACATGGCCCGCTCTGTCGGGTTCTACCAAAAACTCGGCTTCACGCTCGTCAAGGATGGATCGGCTGAGTTCACGAGCCTTCGAGCTGGCGACGCCTTCGTTAATCTTGCAACGGCCCCAGCTTACCAGCACGGCTGGTGGGGACGCGTCATATTTCGCGTTGACGACGCAGATGCACACTATCGCATGCTCGTCGCAGCTGGCTTGAAGCCCAATTCGCCGCAGGATGCGTCGTGGGGCGAGCGCTTCTTCCACATTACAGATCCAGACGGGCATGAATTGAGCTTCGCTCAACGACTGACATAGCGAGAACGGGAGCGTGATCAGCCTCGTCCCGTATGATACCATAGCGTCGCCGTCCGAACACGGAGCGCTCCGCTGATGGCCGACGCAGGTCTAATGATCAATGGCCGCCTGGATTCATTTACGTTGTGAATCCGGCGCTAGATCATGATCCTGCGATGCCATGCCAAATGGATCGCAGCGGCTTCTGTGGTCCAAGCGGCTGAATAGTCGCCGTTCATTGGCATCGCCGGCGAGGCTTCGGCGTATCGACGTTTTGGTGATTACCCATCTACCCTGGGGATCAAATACATGATCCGTTGCCGTCTGCCGGAACTGATGGATCAACCTCTACTGGACGAACATGAGTACACTCATGCACTTGACGCCCTGAACCGCATAAACCGAATGCTGGGGACGGACCAAGTTCTCTACGCCCGCCTCAGGAAGGTTAATGGTGGCGACCCCTCATCTGTTCTTGATCTAGGTTCAGGCGGGGGCGGATTTCTTGGCTACATAGCCAGCCAGAACGCCGACGGTACTGATCAAATGCTGCTCGGTCTGGACAAGTCGGCGTTCGCAATCAGACAGGCCGAGCGCTGGCAGGCTGAAAACATACGATGGCTCTGCGCCGATGTCTTGCACATGCCGCTTGTGCATAACAGCGTCGATTGGGTGACCAGTTCGCTTTTCCTGCATCATTTCGACGATGAGGTTGTGGTAGACATCCTGCGCGCAGCATCCCAGGTCGCTCGCAAGGGAGTTGTCATGGCAGATCTAACCAGATCACGACCGGCGCTCGCCCTCACCTGGCTGACCACGCGTCTGACCAGTCGATCACATGTGTTTCACATCGACGGACCTCGTTCTGTCCGTGCCGCCTTTCGCCCGCGCGAACTTCAAAGGCTGGCAGAGAGCGCCGGACTAAAAGGCGCGCGAGTCACCAGACGATTTCCGTTCCGAATGTTTCTCATCTGGCGCAAGGCTTCGGAGCGCACCCTATGAGCCGGCCAAAGTCTGATTTTGATGTCGCTATCATCGGCGCGGGGCCGGCGGGTTCGACCGCCGCAATTGAGCTTGCTCGCTCAGCTCGTACAGTCGTCGTGTTCGAAAAGAAACGATTTCCACGCGATAAGATTTGCGGTGGTTGCCTGTCTGGACCAGCTGTGACTTGTCTTCAAGAACTGCTGGGAAACGAGCGGCGCCTGCCCGGCATCCCATGCCGGCGCATTTCCTTCGTGATAGGGACATCCCGCCTGGAGTGCAATCCGAGCGGCGCAACTCGAATCGCCTTGCGCAGTGAACTCGATGCATGCCTGACCGATATCGCGCAGCAAGAAGGTGCGGAAGTAAGGTATGGGCAAACGGCCCAGCTCGAATTCAGCGACGCAAGTTGGTGTGTTCGTGTCGGCAGCGAGTGTATCCGTGCGGATATCATTCTTCTCGCTGCCGGCTTGGGCAGGCAGATTAACAAACTCGGCATCAGCGCACAACGTACAGGTCGTCGCCTAATCGCACAACAGTGGCTCCAACCAACGAACATCGCGTTACCAAGACTAGGTGAAGTCGAACTGCATTGGTTGCGTGGCGGTTATGTCGGTCTTGCCACACCCAATCAGGATCAATGTGTCGTCGCACTCGCTAGCGAAGCGGTCGGACGCGATGGCGAGAGTGCATTCGAGCGATTGAGACGCCTGAATCCTGACGCGGCGATCTGGTCTGCGCTGCCGCCAGATGCGCCGTATCGCTTCCATGCCATGGGCACTGCAGGATTCCCCTGGTTGCCGAACCGGCTCGGTATCGGAAATGTCTTGTTGATTGGGGATCTGGCAGGTTACGCCGAGCCGTACTCCGGCGACGGGATCGCTCAAGCCATGAGCAGCGCCCGCAGTGCCGCAAGAGCCATCATGCGCGATAGAGACATCTTAGCGTGCTACAGTTCGCTGATTCGACGGCGCCATCGGCGGCTCGTGCAGCGGAGCAGAATGCTCAGCCGCCTGCTGCGTACTTCAATGGTACACGGCCTGGCAACGCGCTGCCGAGTACTTCCTGAGAATTTGCTCTCCCGGATTGTCGAATATGTTCACGTGAAAGGTACAGTGTGAGCCACAGCTCAGCGCCAGGCTGCTACGTTCAGAGAATCCATACTGCGGTCCCGCAGCGCTTCCTCACGCAAGAGCAGACCGAACAGCTCCTCGCCGAAACGTGCATCAATCAGCGAAGTGCCAAACTGCTCAACAGAATCGTTCGATTGACTGGCATCAGAAAGCGGCACCTGGCCGCTCTGGATTTTCAGTCCAGTCTGGATGACGAGCACGGCATTTATCGCACCTCTCAGCGACAGCCTTGCGGGCCAGGCATGGGAGCGCGGACCGCGATGTTCGACGAAGCCTGCGGACCGCTAATCCGAAATCTGCTGTCCCCATTTTCGACCAGGGGTCTTGCTGACGTCGATGTGTTGGTCACCGTCAGCTGCACGCACGCATCTTCTCCGGGGCTTGAGCGGCCAATTTTCGCTCACTCCAACGTTCCTCATTGTGTCGATCGGTGGAACCTGGGATTCATGGGCTGTTCGGCTGCACTGGCTGCAATACGGCTCGTTCATCAAGCCACAAACTTCGACAAAGAGGCGCTCATTGTCACCTGTGAGTTGTCGTCCTTGCACTTCCAATACACCGATCAGATTGATCAGATGGCCGCCAACTTACTGTTCGCAGATGGGGCCGCCGCGGTGGTCATGTCGCCGCGACGCTCGGCCGTGTCTATTGTCGATTGTCGATGTGTGACACTCCCTGAGCACGCGGATCAAATGTTATGGTTCGCGGGCGACCACGGATTGCAATTGCGATTGTCGCAGGATCTCCCTGAAACGCTGGCGCAATCTCTCCCGGATATCGTTGCGGGATTCTTAGATCGGAATGACGTGCCGATCGAGGCCGTCGATCATTGGCTGGTACATCCGGGCGGGCCTCAGATTCTCGACAGCGTAGCAAGATCGTTGGGCCTGCCGCCGAATGCGCTGGATCATTCGCGGGCGATATTGAGAGACTATGGCAACATGTCATCGACGACGATCCTCTTCATCATGAAGGCCCTGTTTGACGAGAAGGCGGACGGCACAGCGCTGGC